>JBOHST010000176.1:0-17378 GCA_050733375.1 Gemmatimonadales bacterium | reverse complement strand
GCACAGGATAGCGTTCTTGCCCAGCTTGCGGAGCGCCTGCGTGACGCCCACCGTCACGGTGGACTTCCCCTCTCCGGCCGGCGTCGGGTTGATCCCCGTGACCAGCACGAGGCGGCCTTTGGGCGGGCGTCGCGCCAACGCGTCGAGCGAGATCTTCGCCTTGTATTTGCCGTACAGCTCGACCTCATCGTCGCGCAGCCCCAGCTCCGCCGCGATGTCGGCGACGGGCCGCAGCTTTGCCGCCTGGGCGATTTCGATGTCGGTCGGAAACTTCGCGCGAGTCGTCACACCGGGGCTCCGGTCACAAGACGGTAGTCAGTCGCTCGCCAAACGCCCCCCTCGCGTTTGCGACGAGCTGGGGCCACAGTGCTGCGGGCTCCGTTTGCCGCGCTCGCGCCAGCGCCAGGGCGACCTCGCGGACAAACGCGGGTTCATTACGCCCGCCGCGGTGCGGAACGGGGGCCAGAAACGGCGCATCGGTCTCTACCAGCAGCCGTCCGGCCGGCACGGCCGTGAGGCGATCGGCCGCCGTCCAGCTCTTGAAGGTGATCATGCCGCTGAAGGAAAAGTACGCGCCGACGTCCATCCCCGCCGCGAACAGCGCGTCTCCCGAGCTGAACGAGTGCAGCACGACGGCAGGGACGCGTGGCGCCCACGCCACGAGCAGGGCGGCGACGTCGTCGTCTGCGTCGCGCGCGTGCACCACGACCGGGCGCCCCAGCTCGGCGGCGAGCGCCAGCTGTGCCTCGAACGCGTCGCGCTGGGTGGGACGGGGCGAACGATCGTAGTGGTAGTCGAGTCCGGTCTCGCCCACGGCGACGGCGGCCGGATCCGCCAGCAGCTCGCGCAACCGCCGCTCCGTTTCGGGGACCCACGTCCGCGCCTCATGAGGATGCACCCCCGCCGTGGCGGAGAGTCCGGGGACCGCGCGCGCGAGCGCCAACGCCCGTTCGCTTCCCGCCACCGATTCCCCGATGACGACCACGTGACCGATGCCCGCCAGGCGGGCCCGCGCGAGGACCTGCGCGCGGTCTGGAGCGAACGCCTCATCCGCGAGGTGGCAGTGGGCGTCGACCAGCACGGTCAGACTGCGGCCTTGGGTCGCCCTCCCGGCGCCGGCGCCGCAGCCGGCGTCGTGCCCGGCGCCAGGCCCGGCCCGCCATACGTTCGGGCGCCGCGCACGTCCTGCCCCGGCCAGCGACGCTCGATCCACAACAGCACGGGCGACGCCACGTAGATCGAGGAGAACGTCCCCACCAGGATGCCGAACGCCATCACCAGGGCGAACGGGCGGATCACCTCGCCCGCGATGAACGCCAGGGCGAGGGCGGTCATCATCGTCGTGCCGCCGGTCAGGGTCGTGCGGGGCAGCGTCTCGTTGACCGACAAGTTCAGGATCTCGTACAGGTTCTGCCGGCGATACTTCCGGAGATTCTCCCGCACGCGGTCGAAAATGACGATGGTGTCGTTCAGCGAGTACCCGACGATCGTCAGCACGGCGGCGACCACCACCAGGCTCACCTCGAGGTCCAGATAGCGGATGAACGCGACGGTCGCCACAATGTCGTGGGCGGTGGCGAACACGGCCGCCAGCCCGAAGCGCCACTCAAACCGGACGGCGAGGTAGATCAGCGTGACGACGAACGAGAAGAGGATCGCGATGACGGCTTTCTCCTGCAGCTCGCCGCCCACTTTCGGCGTGGCCGCCTCGGTGCGGACGACCCGGTACGCCCCCGCCCCCACGGTCGCGTCGAGTGCCCGGCCAACGGCCTCCGCCACAGCCTGCGTGTTCGCGTCGCTCGTCTCCGGGCCGAAGCGCGCGCGAACCACGTAGGCGGTGTCGGCGCCGAAGGTCTGGATCTCGGACCCGGCAAGGCCAACGCTATCCAGCGCCGCGCGGAGCTGGGCGATGGAGAGGGCGCGGGCGGTCTCGATCTGGACGAGTGTGCCGCCGGTGAACTCGATGCTGTAGTTCAGCCCGCGGACCAACAGCAACACCAGACCCGGCAGGATGAGCAGCGCGCTCAGGCCGTACGCCCAGCGCCGCAGCCCGATGAAGTCGTAGCGGGCGTGTGCGAAGAGTCGAATCATCAGACGCTCAGGGTGACCATCGTCGGCCGCCGTTGCAACCAGACGAGGAAGAAGGTGCGGGTGACGAACACCGCCGACAGCATGGAGGCGAGAATCCCGATGAGGAGGGTGATCGCGAACCCCTGCACGGGGCCCGTTCCCACCACATACAGGATGAGGGCCGTGAGGGCCGTGGTGATGTTGGAATCGATGATCGCACTCATGGCATGCTTGAACCCTTCTTCCACCGCGAGCCGCACCGTCTTGCCGAGCTGCAATTCCTCGCGGATGCGCTCGAAGATCAGGACGTTCGCGTCGACCGCCATGCCGATCGAGAGGGCGAAGCCGGCCAGGCCGGGCAGGGTCAGCGTGAACCCGAACAGCGCGAGACCGCCGAGGGTGAACAGGACGTACATGACGAGCGCCGCCACGGCGAGCGCACCCGAGAGCCGGTAGTACCCGATCATCACCACGATGACGAGGACCACGGCCACCACGCCAGCCTGCATCCCGGCCCGGATTGAATCGGCGCCGAGCGACGGCCCGATGGCGTGCTCTTCCACGATGTGCAGGGGCGCCGGCAAGGCGCCCGCCCGCAACACCAGCGCGAGGTCCTGCGCCTCGGTGAGTGGCTTGTTCTGCAGATCGATTTGCCCCGTGCCGCAGATCTGGTCATTGATGATCGGCGGCTGGCCCTGCACCCGGCCGTCGAGCATGATCGCCATGTAGTCGTGCACGTGGCGGCCCGTCTCCTCGCAGAACTTGCGGGTGCCGCGTCGCGTCAGATCGAAGGTGACGATGGAATGGTTGTTCATCTGGTCGCGCCGGGCGCTGGCCTTGGTCAGCTCGTCGCCGGTGATGATCGGACGGTCCTCCAGGGCATAGAGCGCCCGGTATGGCCGCGCCCCACGCGACTCGATCTCGGTGCCCCAGCGCAGCTCCACGCCGCGCGGGATCGCCGCGGCCGCCTCGGGCCGCGCCACCAAGCTCTCGGCGCGGGCCACCTGTTCCTCCGGCACCAGGAACTCGCCGGGCATCTGGCCCTGAAACAGCAGCGCGGAGAGGGCGCCAGGCGCGTTTGCATCCGTGCTGGTGTCCGTCGCGGCCTGCCCCGTCCGTTTGGTCGAGTCCTGCCCAAACAGCTGCGACACAGCAGTCACCGGCGCCGACTCGGGGGCCTTGACGCCCGCCTGGCGCAGCGCGCGGTCGATCGACGGCAACGCCTCCTGGAACCGGTTTTTCATGTCGGTGATGCGGAACTCGAGGAACGCGGTCCGCTGCACGATCTGTTTGGCGCGCGCCGGATCCTTCTCACCCGCCAGCTCGACCACGAGACGGCACTGGCCGATCACCTGCACCAGCGGCTCAGCAGTGCCGAACTCGTCCACGCGCGTGCGCACCACCCGTTCGGCGCGGCGAATCGCGTCGGCGCAGTCGGCCACCGGTCCTTTGGACTCGTCGACCTCGAGCGCCAGGTGGATCCCGCCCTGCAGATCCAACCCGCGTTTGATCGGCACCCGCCGCACCGTGGTGTCCTTCATGCGGCCGGTTTTGGCATCAAGCACCCGCTGCGTGACGTCCCTCGGCTTCAAGAACCAGATCGACGCCAGCACGAGCACTACGATGAAGATGACGCGACCCCGAATCGTTTTCATCCGACACTCGCTCGGTTGAGGCTTTCACGCGCCGCCGTACGGTCGTGCGCCAACTGCTCGAGCAGCGCTTCCCGCGACGCGAACGTCCGTACTTCCCGCAGCCGCCGTACCCATTCTACCAGCACCGTTTCGCCGTACAACTCCTCGGCGAAATCGAACAGGTGGACCTCGAGCCCGCGCTCGGCCACGCCGAAGGTGGGCCGCGGACCCTGGTTCATCATCCCACCGCACCGTCGTTCGCCCCAGCTGACCCAGACGGCGTACACCCCGTCAGGCGGCAGGAGTTTTCGCGCGTCCGGCACCGGCAGGTTGATCGTCGGCACGCCGATCGATCGTCCTCGCCCGGCGCCGCGCTCGACGGTCCCCCGGGCCCCATAGGGCCGGCCGAGCCACCGTTGGGCCAGCGCCAGGTCGCCGTGGGCGACGGCGGTGCGGATCAGCGTGGACGAGATCGGCTGCCCGTCGTCGCGCACGGCGTCCACCACGTCGACCGCGAACCGATCCTCGGCGCCGATCCGGCGCACCGTGTCCACGTCACCCGAGCGCCCGCGCCCGAAGCCGTGATCATGACCCAGCACCAGCTCCTGCATCCCCACTTCGGCCCGCAGCACGCTACGCACGAATTCCTCGGGCGACAGTCGCGCCAACTGCGCGGTAAACGGCAGCGTCACGACGCGGTCGACCCCGCACGCCAGCAGCAGCGGGTGCCGTTCCCCCGGCAGCGTGAGCAGCCGGGGCGCTGCCGCCGGGTTCACGATCTCCAGCGGATGCGGGTCGAACGTGACGACCACGCTGTCGCGCCCGCCTGCCCGCGCGCGCCGCACGATCTCGGCCAACACCGCCTGGTGGCCGCGATGCACCCCGTCGAACGTCCCGACCGTGACCACCGCCGCCGCCATCAGTCGGCCACCACGACCCGCGGCTTCACCACGTCGCCCAGTCGCTCGCCCACCGCCACCAACTCTTCCCCGGCGAACAACGCGACGCGTTCGGCTGCGTCGATCGCCGGGAGCGGCCGGCCATGCACCACGGCATCGCGTTCGCCCTCCACGAGCGCGCGGCGCGGCAGGTCGTTCACGAGCAGGGCGGCCGACCGTAGATCCGCCGCCGTCACCGCCTCCGGCGGTTTCGCTTCCGCCAGGAAGAACGGTCCGACCCCCGTCCGCGTCAACGCGGCGAGATGCGCCCCACACCCCAGCGCTGCTCCGACGTCGCGGGCCAGACTCCGCAGATACGTCCCGCCACTGACCGTGGCCCGAAACGCGACGTCGGGCGACGTGAAATCGGTGAGCGTGAGCTCGACGATTTCGACGGGCCGGTCCGCCAGCACGACCTCCTCACCACGCCGTGCGCGCCGGTACGCACGCTCCCCCGCCACCTTCACCGCCGAGTGCGCGGGCGGCCGCTGCCGGATGAGGCCGCGGAAGGCGGCAAACGCCGATTCGACCTCAGCGCGATCCACCCCCCGCCAGGCATCGGTGACCCGCACCGGCTCCCCCATCGGGTCGTCGGTCGTGGTGGTCGTCCCGAGACGGATCACGCCGTCGTACGATTTGCGCCACCCAGCCGCGAACGTCGCCAGACGCGTCGCGCGTCCCACGACCACGATCAACAGTCCCGCGGCGAACGGGTCCAGGGTGCCCAAATGCCCGACCCGGCCCATCCCCAGCGCCCGTCGCACGAGATCCACCACGTCGTGCGAGGTGGGGCCGGCGCGCTTCGCCACGAGCAGTACTCCGCCTGTCAGTCGCCGCTCTCCTTCAGCTCCTTGAGCACCTGATCGATACGCTGCGCATGCTCGAGTCCGCGATCGAGCTGGAAGTGCAGCTCCGGACTGGTGCGCAGTCGCAACCCGCGTGAGAGGCTCGCCCGCAGAAAGCGCGCTGCACTGCCAAGCCCTTCCAGGCTCCTCGCCTTCTCCTCCTCGCTCCCCATCACGCTCACCCGCACGGTGGCGTGGGAGAGATCGGCTGAGACATCGACGCCGGTCACCGTCACGAAGCCGATGCGCGGATCGCGCACGTTGCCCGTGAGGAATTCGGCGACTGTCTTGCGGACCAACTCGCCCACCCGCTCGGGGCGGTGGCTTGGCGTGCGCATATCAGAGATAGCTCGTGCTCGAGTCCACGATCCGCGCGCCCGCCGCCCCATCGACCAGTCGATCGGCTTCGCGCAACACCTGCTCGGCGTGCCGCCGATCCGTGCTCACCACGCACGCCGAGACCTCGGCCCGCTGCCACAGGTCCTGATGGTCCGTCTCGGCGGCGGACACGTTGAAGCGCTGGTGCAGGCGAACTTTCAGGCTCTTCACGATCTGCCGCTTCTCCTTCAGCGAGTGGCAGGCGTCGAGGTGCAGCTCCCAGGTGATCAACCCGACAATCACTGCTCAGGCTCCCCGGGCCGCGCCCCCCGTACTCGAGGCGCCGGCGTCGAGCGACCGCGCAACCTCTTCGATCCGGTACGCCTCAACCAGGTCGCCCACCTTCAGATCGTTGAAATTCTCGATCCCGATGCCACACTCGAACCCCTCGCGCACTTCGCGCACGTCGTCCTTGAACCGCTTGAGGGACGCCAGCGTTCCGTCATACACCTCGACGCCGTTGCGGACCACGCGCATCCGCGCGGTGCGCGGGATGATGCCGCTGCGGACGAAGCTGCCGGCGATGGTGCCGACCTTGGCGATCTTGAACAACTGGCGCACCTCGGCTTCGCCGAGCACCACTTCCTTCCGCTCCGGCGCGAGCAGTCCTTCCATCGCCAGCTTCACCTCGTCCACCGCTTCGTAGATGATGCGGTAGGTCCGGATCTCCACCCGCTCCCGCTCGGCCGACGCGCGCGCATTGGAATCGGGACGCACGTGGAAGCCGATGATGATCGCCCCGGACGCCTTGGCGAGCAGCACGTCGGAATCGGTGATGGAGCCGACCCCGCGATGCACCACTTCGACTTTCACCTCGGCCGTGGACAGCTGGCCCAACGCGTCGGCCAGCGCCTCGGCCGGGCCGCCCTGGTCCGCCTTGATGATGACGCGCAGCGACGCCGCGCCGCCGGCCGCCCGATCGGACATGAAGTCTTCGAGCGTCTTCACCCGGCTGGTGCGGCGATGTTGCGCCTCGCGCTCCAAGCGCTGCCGTTTCTGCGCGATGTCCCGCGCCTGCGCCGGGTCTTTCATCGCGGCGAACGCGTCCCCCGCCTCCGGCACCCCCTCGAAGCCGAGGATCTGCACCGGGATCGACGGCCCGGCGGCGTCCACGCCTTGCCCGCGCTCGTCGAACAGGGCGCGTACCCGGCCCGAGAACTGGCCGCAGATGAAGTCTTCGCCGACGCGGAGCGTCCCGTTCTGCATCAAAATCGTCGCCACGGGGCCCTTGCCCGGATCGAGCGTCGCCTCGAGCACCGTGCCCTGTGCCAACCGGTTCGGGTTCGCCTTCAAGTCCAGCAGCTCGGCCTGGAGCAGAATCTGATCGAGCAGTTCGGGGACCCCGGTTCCCTGCTTCGCCGAGATCGGCGTGGCCAGGGTGGTACCGCCGAACTGCTCGAGCACCACGCCGTGCGCGAGCAGGTCCTGCTTCACCTTCTGCACGTTGGCGGTGGGCAGGTCGATCTTGTTGATGGCGACGACCAACGGCACGCCCGCGTTCTTGGCGTGCGAGATCGCCTCGACCGTTTGCGGCATGATCGCGTCGTCCGCGGCGACGACCAGCACCACCAGATCGGTGACCTGGGCGCCCCGGGCCCGCATGGCCGTGAAGGCCTCGTGTCCCGGGGTGTCGAGGAACGTGATCGAGCGACCGTTTTTCAGCGTGACCTGGTAGGCGCCGATGTGCTGCGTGATCCCACCGGCCTCACCCGCGACCACGGTCGTCTTGCGGACGTAGTCGAGCAGCGACGTCTTCCCGTGGTCCACGTGGCCCATCACGGTCACGATCGGCGAGCGCGCCTCGAGCTGCTCCGCCAGATCGACCGGCTGCTCCGGTCCGGCGATGGCGTACTCCTCCTCACGCGTCGCCTGGAATCCGAACGCCGAGGCGATGAGCTCGATCAGGTCGAAGTCGAGCCGTTGGTTGATCGTCACCATCTGCCCGAGCTCCTTGAAGGCAAAGGTAACGATCTGCGTCGGCGGCACCTTGAGGATATTCGCGAGCTCGCTGACGGTGATGAACTCGGTCACCCGGACCAGGGTTTTCTCGCGTTCCTTCTCAGCCGCGCGCCGCTCTTCCTGCAACACGCGGTAGCTGGGCCCGTCGTCGCGCGGCCGCGCGCCCTTGCGGGCGACTGGTCCCTTGATCGACGCGAGCGTGCGCGAGATGTTCTGCGCGACCGCTTCCTGATCCACCTGGGACTTCCGGCCTTTCTTGCGTTTCTTCCCCGCCTTGTCGCGGCGCCGCTCCTCCAGGGCGCCGGCACCGGGGGCGGCCGAGGCCACGGGGCGCGGCGGCACCGCGCCGCCGGGCATGCCGCTCGCGACCGGCTTGGGGCGCACCGGGGTCGGGATGAACGCCCGCGGCGCGCCCGGCACGGAGAGCGGCGGCGGTCCGGCCGGAGCCGACGGCGCGAGTGTCGCGCCCGCCGCGAAGCCGCTCGCGACCGTTTCCGCCGACGGCTCGGCTGCCGGCAGGTCGCGGAACAGGGCGGCTGCCCGCTCTTCGAGCGAGACCGCCGCAGCCTTTTCCTCCTCCTGCACGCGACTCGCCTCGAGCACGGCGCGGGCGCGCAGCTCCTGCTCGGCCGCGACCTTGGCCGCTTCCGCCTGGGCTTCGGCCTCGGCGACCGCGACTTCCGCCGCGGTGCGGCGCCGCCGCTTCGGTCGGGCTTCCTCCGGCTCCGGCACGGGCTCGGCGGCTTTAACTACGCGGCGGCGCTTGGGCGCGGTCTGCGGTGGCTCCTTCTGACGGCGCTTCTCGCGCTCCCACCGCGCCCGCATCATCGACACCTGCTCGTCCTTGAGCGGGGTCAGATGACTGCGCACGAAGATGTCCATCTCCTTGAGCATGGACATCACCTGCTCGCTGGAGATGCCGAACTCCGCTGCTAAATCATGAATCCGTGTCGCCATGCAACTCCTCCGAAAGCCGCATCAACCCACGCGCCAGCGCACGATCGCTGACCCCCACCGTCTGCACCGGGGGACGGCCCAGCCGCGCGCCCAATCGGACCGCCGCCGGACCGAGCAGCACGGGAACGCCTCGCGCCACCGCCAAGCGCTCGACTTTCTCGCGCGTCCGGACGCTTGCGTCCGCCGCAATCACCACCACTGCGAGCTTGTCCTGCTGCAGCCGTGCTCGCACCCCCGCCACCCCGATCACCACGCTGCGCGCCCGTGCCCCGAGCCCGAGCAGTGCTACAAACGCGTCGCTCACGCCGGTGCGGGCGTGTCCGGAGCGGGATCATCCGGCTTCGGCTCCGCGGCTGCAGGCGCTTCAGCCGTGGGTGCTACCGCCGGTGGCGTTGCCTCAGCCTCGTCGCCGCTCTCCTCGGTGAGCTCGTTCAGGAACCCCATCAGTTTTTCGGCGAGGTCCGGCGTCATCCCGTCGAGCTTGTCCACGTCCTCGCGCTCCAGATCGAGGACGTCCTTGAGCGTCTTCTTGCCGTTCTCGGCGAGCACCTTTACGAGATCGGCCGAGAGACCTTCCAGCTCGGTGAGCGACACCTTGACCGCCTGCTCCTCTTCGGACGGCAGGGGCGCGAAGAGCGGCCCTTCGCCGCCCCGCTCCAGCCATTCGCGGCTCGAGTAGAGGTCGATCTTCCAGCCGGTCAGCTCCGAGGCGAGACGCACGTTCTGGCCGTTGCGTCCGATCGCCAGCGACAGCTGGTCTTCGTCCACGATCGCCTGAATCGTTCGGCTGTCGGGATCCGAGAACACGCGCGCCACCCGCGCCGGGGCGAGCGCCAGCTTCGCGAACCGCTCCGGATCGGGCGACCACGGCACGATATCGATGCGCTCACCGCCCAACTCATTCACGACCGCCTGCACCCGCGAGCCCTTGAGTCCCACGCAGGCGCCCACCGGATCAATGGCGTCGTCGCGCGAGATCACCGAGATCTTGGTACGGCTGCCTGCCTCGCGCGCCGTCGCGCGGATCTCCACGATCTGCTGCTGAATCTCGGGCACTTCGATCTTGAACAACGCCTTCACAAACATCGGGTCGGCGCGCGACAGGATGAGCCGCGGCCCCTTGGGAGTCTCCTCGATCCGTTTCAGCACCGCCCGAATCGAGTCGCCCTGGTGGAAGTGCTCGCGATGGTTCTGTTCGCGGTACGGGATGATCGCTTCCGCCTCCCGGAAGCGGTTCAACATCACCACGATCTTGCCACGCTCGATCTGTTGGACTTCACCGGGGAGCAGGTCGCCGACTTTCCCCGAGAACTCTTCTCGAATGCGGGTGCGTTCGCCCTCACGCACGCGCTGGATGATGCGCTGTTTTGCCGCCTGCACCGCGGTGCGGCCGAACTCGCCGAACGGCACCTGTTCCTCGAGCACGTCGCCGACCTGGAAGTCGGGGTCCTCAAACCGGGCTTCTTCGAGCGTGACCTGGGTCCCCGGATCCTCAATGGCTTCGACCACGGTCTTCAGGACCACGATGCGAATGGTCCCTTTCAGCTCGTCGATCGCGATCTCGGCGCGCACGTTGGGGCCGTAGCGCTTCACCAGCGCCGCGTGCAGGCCGTCCTTCAGCAGCTCGATCATCTCTCCACGCTCGAGCTGCTTGGACGTCGTCAGTTCGCGAATCGCGGACACTACATCGGTTGCATTTGCCATCTGGTCTTTCCAATCATCAGTCGTCAGTCATCAGGTATCAGTCGTCAGCCTACCATTCCACGGCCAAGCGCGCGTCCCGGATCGCCGCGATGGGAATGCGGCGCGGCTCGGCGCCCTCCGGGGCCAGCTCGACCGTCTGCTCGTCCGGAACGGCCACGATGCGGGCCCGCACCCGTCCCAGGCCTTCGAGCTTGGCCGTGACAACCCGCCCCACGAAGCGGACCCAGTGCCGATGCCAGCGCAGCGGGCGCTCGAGCCCCGGGCTCGAGACTTCGAGCATGTAGCGGGGACCCAACGGCCCGCCCTGGTCCAGCCAGGCTTCCAAGGTCCGGCTCGCCCGCGCGCAGTCTTCCACAGTCACGCGCCGCTCGGGATCGCTCGGGGGCCAATCGATGCGCACTTGAACGAGCGGCCGATGAGCCGTGCCGCCGAGGCGAAGGTCGGCCAGATCGAGTCCCAGTGCTTCCAAGCGGACCCGAAAAGCCTCTACCAAGTTGTCGGTGAGCATAAAAAAAATCGCGGGCCGAACTTCGCCCGCTTCACGCTGTGAATAGTACGCCCCCGCGGACCGCTGTCAAGGCAACGGTCGACCCAGGTAGGCGACGAGTCGGCCATCCTGGCCCTGCGATGCCCGGTGCGAGAAGAAACGGTCGTGGTGATGGGCGGTGCAATAGGCGGAAACCGTCACAGCTCCGACCCCGAGCGTCATGGCTCGGGCGGCGAGAATCGAGCGGAGGTCGACGTGCGCCGGCGCCCCATCCGAACGGCCGCTGAGACGCTCCGCAACTTCAGAACCTACTTCATAGCAGTTACCGCAAATGCTTACCCCACAGTGTATTACGATGTCGTGCATTCGCGTTCCCGGTACCGCGCGGATGCTGCTCACGGCCCGCTCCAGTATCCCGTCGGCGATCCCCCGCCATCCCGCGTGCACCAGGGCGACGAGCCCGCTTTCGGGTACGGCCAGGTAGACCGGCACGCAGTCAGCCACCGTCACCGTGAGCAGTACGCCGGGTTGTCGTGTGGCATGGCCGTCCACGCCGTCCAGCACCAGCCAACCAGGTGGCACCGCATCGTACCACCGCAGCTCGGTGCCGTGAACCTGGTGCCCCAGCACGACAGTCGAAAAACGCGGCGCGAAAGCCTGCCGAAAGGCGCGCCAGCGGGACATCACCTGTCCCGTCGGTTCGTCGTTCCACAGACCGAGGGAAAAGCCGCCGGCGCGCGTGGTGATCCCTGCGACGAGGCCGAATCGCGTCGCCCACTCGGCCACCTCGAGGCGCGGCACCGACGCGTCGCCCGCGGGCACTTCGAGCACCAAGGGTGCCGAGGCCATGCCGACACTCATCGCGTCACCTCGACGGTCCTAGCCCCCATCCTCCCGCCGCTCGATCTGCGCACCGAGCGTTCTGAGCCGTTCGTCGATCCGTTCGTAGCCCCGTTCGATCTGCCCGATGTTGTGGATCACCGAATCGCCCTCGGCGGCAAGCGCGGCGAGCAGCATTCCCATACCGGCCCGGATGTCCGGGCTCTCCACGACACCCCCGCGCAGCGGCGAGGGTCCCGCGATCACCGCGCGATGCGGGTCGCACAACACGATGCGCGCCCCCATCCCGATCAGCTTGTCCACGAAGAACAGGCGAGACTCGAACATCTTCTCGAATACGAGCAACGGCCCCTCGCACTGCGTCGCCACCACGATGGCGATCGACATGAGGTCCGCGGGAAACGCGGGCCAGGGACCGTCCTCGAGCTTGGGAATGTGGCCGCCGAGATCGGGACGGATGCGCCGCTCCTGGTTGTGTGCGACGAGGAGGGCCTCGCCGTCCAGGCGCGGGCGCACACCGAGGCGGTCGAAGGCGAACAGCGTGGCGCGAAGGTCTTCGGCGCGCACCCCCTCGATCTTCACCGTCCCGTTGGTCACCGCCGCGAGCCCGAGGAACGAGCCGACCTCGATGTGATCCGGGCCGATCGTGAATGGGGCCGGCG
Source organism: Gemmatimonadales bacterium (assembly GCA_050733375.1). Lineage (GTDB taxonomy): Bacteria > Gemmatimonadota > Gemmatimonadetes > Gemmatimonadales > GWC2-71-9 > DASTHG01. The sequence continues at coordinate 4,904 of JBOHST010000176.1, read as the reverse complement.
GGGCCTTGAGCGGCTCCCCACCTTGCACCGTGAGCGTATTGGTGCCGATCCCTTCTATCGTCGCGCCCAAGCTCACGAGAAACCGCGCCAGGTCCTGCACGTGGGGCTCGCTCGCCGCGTTGCGCAACACAGTTCGCCCTTTCGCCGCCACCGACGCCATCAGGGCATTCTCGGTGCCGGTGACGCTTGGCTCGTCGAGGAAGACATCCGTGCCAGCCAGCGATTTCGCCTCGAGTCGGTAGCGGTTGCCTACTTCAACAGCGGCGCCCAGCGCTTCCAGGGCGAGAAAGTGCGTGTCGACGCGGCGCCGGCCGATCACGTCCCCTCCCGGCGGTGGCAACGCGACGCGCCCGAACCGGGCGAGCATCGGTCCGGCGAACAGGATCGAGGCTCGGATCCGGCCGCACAATTCGGGGTCGAGCTCGCGCGGCTCTGCCGGGCGCGCGTCCACCTGCACCATGTTTGACCCAGTCCATTCCACCTGGGCGCCGAGGTGCGCAAGCAACGCGAGCATCGCCTCGACATCGTGGATGTGCGGGACATTGTCGATGCGGCAGGGACCATCGGCGAGCAGCGTCGCCGCGAGGATCGGCAGGGCCGCGTTCTTGTTGCCGGCGGGGTGGATCGTCCCCTGCAGCGCGCGGCCGCCGGAAACGCAGAACGTCGGGGCCATGAGTGCCCCAACCTACGAGCGCGCTTGCGCGCGCGTCAAGCACGGGCGAACGTTTCGCGCGTGCCGCCGCTGCCGCCGCTGGCGCCGCTGGTTGCCGTCGCCCTGCTTGCCATCGCCGGGGTGCTCGCCTCCCGCCTGCCCCGCCCCGTTTGGATCGTTCGCGTGCTGCGGACGGCCGGGGCGGCCGCGCCCTTGGGTTGGTATCTCCTCGGCTTCCTCTTTGGACCCGCGCTGGGCCTGCTCGACCGGACACTGCTCGACGCATGCGCCCCGGTGCTGGCCTGCGCCATCGGTTGGATCGCGGCCCGTGCAGGCGCCGGTCTCGCCGCGCCGCGCCCTCCCGGCCACCGCTTCGCGGTCCGCGATGCCGCGGCGGCCGGGGTCGCGCTCGTGCTCCCGGCGGCGCTGCTGTTCGCGGCCGGCCGGTACCTCCCACCTCCGATCGCACCGGACTGGAAGCCGGAAGGTCCCGTGATCGCGACCCTCGCCGCCGCGGTCACCCTGGCGGGCGCGGCCGGAAGACGCTACGCGATCATCCTCGCGCTGCTCGCCGCCGCCGCTGGGCTCCTCGCGCCGCCATCGCACGGCCGGGTCGCCGGGTTGCCGTTCCCTGCCGCCTGGGCGGCGTTCACGATCGCGGGGGTCGCGCTGGCGGCGCTCCTCGCCAACCAGATCGCCCATCGCGCGGCCACACCGCTGCCCGCAACGATCGCCGCCATCTGCCTCGGCGCCGGCGTTGGACTCGTGACGGGCGCGTCACCGCTCGTGGTGTGCGGGCTCACCGGCGCGGCGCTGGCGCGGTGGTCGCCGCCCTTCGCGCGCCTCAGCGACGATCTCGCCATCTCGGAGCCGGTCGTGGCCGCTGTCTTGTGGGTGGCGGCCGGCGCCCAGCTCAGCGGGCCGTTCCCGTCGGTGGCGGTGGCCGCGGCGCTCCTCGTCATCTGGCCGCTGGTTCACGCGCGACTAGCCCGCGCCGCATCGCGCGCGGACCAGTCGTTCGGTCTGGCCGTGGCGATGAGCTTTGCCTTTGCCGCAGGACCTGCCGCGGGCCGCTGGGGCCCCGCGATCGTGACGGCGGCTGCCATCGGACTTCTCGTGCTTGGCGTGATCCCCGCCTTCGGATCTCTCGTGGCGCCGCGGTTGACTTCAGATGCCCGCCGCGCCGAGGTTTCGGCATGATCCCCGCGTGGGCGTCGGTAGTCGGCGCGCTCAGCCTCGTCGTGATCGCGCTGTCCGCCGTGGTGTCTGCCGCGGCGGTCGTCGCGGCCGCGCTGGGAGTGCGGGCGTTCCTCGGCGCGACGCGCGAGGCGGCGGAGCCAGTCGTCCGCGACCTGCGCCAGCTCGTCGGCACGGTCCGTGTCGAGGCGGACGGGCTGGCCGAAACGTCGCGCGACCTGCGCCAGCGCATCGTGCGCGCCGCTGACGCCACCGAGGAGGCGGTTCGTGACGTGGTCACCACGGTGCGGACCGTGAGCCGCGGTGTGTCGCTGCTGGGACCAGAGCGGAAGCCCAAGAAGCGCCCGGCCAAGCGGAGGAAGGGCTGAAGCGCGCGCTGGCGCTGTTGGGCGTGGCGCTGGTCGCGCTCACTGTCGTCCCCGCGGTGGCGCACGCGTGGACGCCGGCGACCCACATCTACCTGGGCGAGTCGGTGCTCGCCAACCTGACGTCCCTGCCGACCTCAGTCGCGGATCTGCTGCGGGCGTTCCCCTACGATTTCCTCTACGGCAACATCGCCGCCGACACCTCGATCGCGAAGAAGTACGCCCCCGTGGGCCGGCACTGCCACGCGTGGCATGTGGGTCGGGAGATCTACGAGCTGGCGCACACCGACGGTCTCCGCGCCTTCGGCCTGGGGTACCTCTCCCATCTCGCGGCGGACACGGTCGCGCACAACTTCTACGTGCCGCGTCAGCTGGTGCTCACGAGCAGCACCGCGGCGCTGGGACACAGCTACTGGGAGAGCCGGCTCGAGACCCACCTGGGCGATCGCTATGCCCGCACGGCCAAATCCATCATCGTGCAGGACCACGGCGTGAGCGACTCGCACCTCGACGCCATTCTGTCACCCACCCTGTTCAGCATTCGCACCAACCGCCGCTTGTTCCGCGGCATGGTGCACGTGACCGAGAGCCAGAGCTGGCAATGGGCGTTCCAAGTGATCGCCGAGAACAGCCGCTGGGATCTCCCCGGCAAGGATGTCGAGCGTCATATGGCGGTGGCGTTCGAGTATGTGATGGAGGGGCTCGCCGAAGCCCACGCGGCGACCCACCGTCTCGACCCGTCCGGCGAGCAGGCGCTCGGCCTCGCAAAGCAGATGCGCCGCCGCGCGCTTCAAGAGGGCGGGCGCCAGGACGCGAGGCGGCTGCGCGCGACCGCCGAGCAGCATTTCGGGCTTCCGGCCTCCTCCCTCAGCTTCTGGCGCAACGCGCACCCCGCCACGCCATGGCGCGAGCAGGGTGCGGCTTCGGCCTGAGGCCGTGCCGTTCAGCCGCCGAGCCGCTCGGTGAGCAGCGGTGGGACCAGCTTCGGGTCGGCTTTCCCTTTCGACGCCTTCATCACCTGTCCGACGAAGAACGCGAGCAGCTTCGCCTCTCCCGCCCGATAGCGGGCCACCTCGGCGGCGTGCGCCGCGAGTACCTCCTCCACCCAACGAGCGAGCGCGTTCTCGTCGGCCACCTGGAGCAGCCCGAGCGATCCGGCGATGGCGCGGGGATCCCCACCGCTTTCCGCCATCGCGGCGAACACGCGCTTCCCCGCCTGGTGGGAAACGGCCCCCTCCTTCACCAGCGCGATCAGCCGCGCCATCGCGTCGGCGGGCACCCGGAGGGCGCCGCCCCGCGCCTTCGCATCGGCCAGCGCCTCGCCCATGACCCAGTTGGCCGCCGGTTTCGCTTCCGCCCCAGCGCCGACGACGGCTTCGAAGTAGTCGGCCACCGCGCGCGACTGCACCAGAACCGCGGCGTCCTGTGCGGGGAGACCGTACCGCGTCGCGAGCCGCTCGCGTTTGGCGGCGGGGAGCTCGGGGAGGGCCGCCCGCTCTTCGGTGAGCCACGGCTCGGGGACCACGAGCGGTGGGAGATCGGGCTCGGGGAAATAGCGGTAGTCCTTGCTCTCTTCTTTGGTCCGTTGCGGGCGGACCGCGTTCGCCTTCGCGTCGTACAGCATCGTCTGCTGGTCGATGCGTCCACCCCGGGCGAGCACCGCGATCTGGCGATCTCGCTCGACGGCGAGCGCCTTTTCGACGAACGCAAAGGAATTGATGTTTTTCACCTCAGTCTTGGTGCCCAGCGGGATGTCGCCCACCTGGCGAACCGACAGGTTCGCATCCACCCGCAGGCTCCCTTTCTCGAGGTCGCAATCGGACACGTCGGCATACTCCAGGACTTCCTTCAGCGCGAGCAGATAGGCACGCGCCTCTGCCGGCGAACGAAAATCCGGCCCGGTGACGATCTCGACGAGCGGCACTCCCGAGCGATTCAGATCCACCGCGGTCGCCTTGGGAAACCGGTCGTGCAACGATTTCCCCGCGTCTTCCTCCACGTGAAGCCGGACGATGGTGGCCGTGACCGGCCCGCGATCGCGACTCGTGAACGCGAGTGACCCTTCCGTCGCGAGCGGCTCCTCGTACTGCGAGATCTGGTAGCCCTTCGGGAGGTCGGGATAGAAGTAGTTCTTGCGGGCGAAGATACTGCGCAGCTGCACCTGACACCGGAGCGCGAGGGCCGCGCGCACCGCGAGCTGGATCGCGTGGCCGTTGACCGTCGGGAGGGCGCCGGGAAGGCCGAGACACACCGGGCAAACGTTGGTGTTGGGCGGAGAGCCGAACGCGCTCGAACAGCCGCAGAACATCTTGGACCGGGTGCGCAGCTGGACATGGGTCTCCAGGCCGATCACCGTCTCCCAAGCGGTCGCGCTCACGCGTCGTCCGTTGCCGGCACCACGCGCTCCAACGCGAAGGCGGCTTCCAGCATCTCGTCTTCCAGGAATGCCGGGCCAATGAACTGCCCCCCCACCGGCAACCCGTCCACCCGCCCGATCGGGAGCGTCAACGCCGGGAGTCCGGCGAGGTTCGCGGTAACCGTGAAGATGTCGGCCAGGTACATGGCCACCGGATCGGCGAGCTTCTCCCCCGCCTTGAACGGCGGACTCGGCGTGGATGGCGTGAATAACAGATCGACACCGCGATCGAACACGCTGCGGAAGTCCTGCGCGATCAGGGCGCGCATCCGCT
>JBOHST010000175.1:0-4050 GCA_050733375.1 Gemmatimonadales bacterium | reverse complement strand
GGCCAGAGGGTGGTGACGAGCTACGAGGGCGAGCTGGTCCTCAAGGCCGCCGCCCACGGCCAGTCGGCGAGCACCAAGCTCGCCGTGCACTCGCGCTTCCACGTGCCGCTCGGCGCCACCCTGATGGTCGAGGACGGCCAGAAGGTGGCGAAGGACGGCGTGCTGTTCACGTGGGATCCGTACACGAACCCGATCATGACGGACGTGGCGGGGCTCGTGCGCTTCGTGGACATCGTCGAAGACGAGACGGTGCGCGAGGAGCTGGACGAGCTCACCGGGCGGCGCCAGCGGGTGATCATCGAGGACCGGGAGAAGAAGCTGCACCCGCACATCGAGATCATCCAGAAGAAGGGTGAGAAGGAAAAGCGGCTGCGCGACTTCGTCATCCCCGAGGGCGCGCAGCTCACGGTGGAGGACGGGCAAGGGGTGTACGCGGGCCAAGTGCTCGCCAAGGTGTCGCGCGAGGCGTACAAGACGCGCGACATCACGGGTGGGCTGCCGCGGGTCGCCGAGTTGTTCGAAGCCCGGCGCCCCAAAGACCCGGCCACCATCTCCGAGGTCGACGGCACGGTGCGCTTCGGCGACATCAAGCGCGGCAAGCGCGAGATCTTCATCCACCCCGAGGCGGGGGAGCCGCAGCTGTACGAGGTGCCGGCGGGCAAGCATTTGCGCGTGCACGAGGGTGACCGCGTGCGGGCCGGCGACCGCCTCACCGAGGGGCCGGTGAATCCGCACGACATCCTGCGCATCAAGGGACCGCGCGCGGTGCAGGAATACCTCTTGAACGAAGTGCAGGAGGTGTATCGCCTGCAGGGCGTGAAGATCAACGACAAGCACATCGGCGTGATCGTGCGTCAGATGCTGCAGAAGGTGAAGGTCGTGGATCCAGGTGACACCGAGTCGCTCGAGGGCGAGAACGTCGACAAGCTCACCTTCCGCGAGGCGAACCACCGCGTGAAGACGAAAGGCGGCAAGCCCGCGACGAGCGAGCCGCTGCTGCTCGGCATCACCAAGGCGAGCCTCACGACGCAGTCGTTCATTTCGGCGGCGTCGTTCCAGGAGACGACCCGCGTGCTGACCGATGCGGCGATCCGCGGGGCGAAAGATGACCTGCTCGGGTTGAAGGAGAACATCATCATCGGACATCTCATCCCGGCGGGGTCGGGCATCTACCGCTACCACGATATCGAGATCGAGCCGCCCGAGGGCTTCACACCGCCCACGCCGCCGCCGGAGCTGATCCCCGGCGTGGCGCCGGTGCCGGAAGAGGCCGAGGTGGAGTAAATCGCAGCGCCCGGGAGTCGATCCCGGGCGCTGTTGGTTTTGGGACCATGCAGGTTTTTCGCACCGGCCGGCGTGGGCATGATACCAGGCCGTCAGCCGACTCACGGCATGTTGGGTCGTGGATCACCCTTGCCCGACCCGCACCGAGGACACGATCATATGGGTATGGCAGCTCCGATCTACTACACGGCCGACATGGTTCGGGCGCTCCCGGACGACGGCAATCGCTACGAAGTTGTGCACGGGGAGTTGCTCGTGACCCCGGCGCCGCGGTTGTGGCACCAGGAGCTCTGCGGACGGCTCCATGCCGCCCTGAGGGACTACCTCTCACGAGAGCCGGTCGGCCTAGTGCTGTCGTCCCCGGCGGACATCTCTTGGGGTCGTGACGTGCTGGTGCAGCCGGATGTGTTTGTGCTCCCACTCGAAGAAGCTCGGTTGCAGGACTGGTCCCGGATCCGCCACCTCCTGCTGGCGGCGGAGATCCTCAGCCCATCCTCGACGCGGGCGGACCGCTTCACCAAGCGCAGCCTGTACCAGGAGCGGGGTGTCTCCGTGTACTGGATGGTGGACGGCGATGACGGACTGATCGAGGTGTGGGCGCCCGACGTCGAGTTCCCGATTGTCGAGCGGGAGCGCGTGTCGTGGCATCCGGCAGGCGCCCGCCGAGCCTTCGGCTTGGACTTGAAGGAGTTGTTTCGGCCTATCTGAAACAGGCGGATGTCAGGTTCGCGATGCGCGCCCGAGAGCGATCCCGGGCGCTGGTCTTATCTCGGGCACCCCCGAGGCGTATGTTCAGCGACGAGTCGCGATGTCCATTCCTTCGGCGGACCAGCCTGCTTCCGCTCCGGTGCTTGCCGAGTTTCCGGCGGCTCTTGCCGGAGGACTTGAGATCGTCGCAGTTCGCGCGTTGGGCGACGTAGACGATGCCCGCGACGCGGTACAGGAGACCCTGGCCCGGGGGCTCGAGGCGCTGCGCGGCAACCGGGTTCCGGCCGGCGTCCCGATCGAGGCATTCATCTACGGCATCGCCCGTCACGTCATCACCGACGTGCAACGCCGCCGCGTTCGCGATCGGGGGGCGGTGGAGGATCCGGGTAGTCTGCCCGCGCCCGGCCCGTCGGCCCTCGAGGCGCTGGTTGATGCCGAGCAGCGCGAGACGGTGGCACGCGCGCTCGCGGCCATCCCTACCGCCGACCGGGAATTGCTGGAGTTGTGCTTCGTGGACGGCGAGCGCGTGTCGGCGATCGCCGCCCGGCTGGGCGAGCCCGCCGAGCGCGTCCGCAAGCGCAAGTCGCGCGCGCTCGAGCGCCTTCGTCAGGGGCTGGGCGGCGGTCACACAACGTCTGTCACGCCGACAGTAGAGACATGAACGGGACAGTACCTTGCAGTATCTCGGCCGACGGTGAGCGTGTGCACCGATACGTGGCGGGCACGCTCGAGCTCGACGCCGTGGCCGAGTTCGAGACCCACCTGCTCGGCTGCGCCGTGTGTCAGCGCGCCGTTCGGGGCGGGGCTACAGTGCGAGCGGCGCTCCGCGGGGCAGAGGCGGGCCGCGGGGGCCGACAGTCCCGAGCGCGCCTGCTCTGGTGGAGCATCCCGCTCGCCGCAGCGGCCGGCGCGGCCTGGCTCGTGATCGGTCGGGAGAGTCCGCTGGCTCGACTGGGTCGCATTGCGCAGGCGCCCACCTTCGCCGGGGTCACGGTCCGAAGCGACGTCGACAGTCTGAGCCTGCTCACCGACCGCGGGATCGCCGCCTACCAGCGGGGCCGCTACCGCGATGCCGCGCGGTTGCTCGGCGCGGTGCCGGAGCAGGAACGGACTGCTGGCCTCCGCTTCTATTTGGGCTTGGCATCGTTGCTCGCCGGTTCGCCGCAGAACGCCGCCCGGCAGCTCGCGGCAGTCTCCGTGGACAGCCCGTATGCCGCGGAGGCGCATCTCTATCGGGCCAAGGCGTGGCTGCGGCTCGGGCAGGCGGATTCAGCGCTGGTGGAACTCGCCGCGGTCCCGGCCGGAACATCCGTCGCCGCGCACGCCTCGGCGCTCGCTGACAGCGTGAAGGTGCTCCGCTGACGGGCTCGGCCGCGCGGAACGCAGCTCTCGCAGCCATCGGCGGGCTGCTCATCGTGGCGGCAGTGGCTGTCCGCGGTTGGAGCGCGTCAGGCCCGCGCCGTTTCGCTGCCGACCGCGCTCACCGCCTTTACCTCGCAGCCCTGGATGACCGCGCCCGATTCGATCTTGCCGGGATGATGCGGAACCTCCGGGCAGCGTGGACGGAAGACCCGTCCTACCTGCCCGCGATCGGTGAGGTCGTCTGGGTTCATTCCGATCTCCAATCCTACGTGCCGCCGCACATCGCAGCGGAGATCGACTCGTTGGCGGCCCATGCGGATCCGGTTTTCGGTGCGTGCATCCGTGGTCTGCTGAGACTGGATAGTGCCTGGACGGCACTCGTCGTGCCGCCCCATGGCTTCGGGGCCGCCAATCTCTGCGCCGCCAACCACCGGCTGGGCCGACACCCGCGCCGGCGTGAGGAACAGGAACGAGTCACCCTGGCCCGGGCGCTGTGGCAGCGGTACCCGGACACCGATCGTTACGCAGCGACGTTGAGCGGAGCGCTGCGGCAGGCCGAAGCCTGGCAAGAGATTGAGGTCGTGGCCTCGGAGATGTCGGACCCGCGACGCCACCCGTTCGTGCGCCTCGAAGGCTATCAGCTTCACCTTGACATGCTCCATCACCTCGGCAGGCACGAGGAGGCAGGGAGTCTGG
>JBOHST010000174.1:0-4766 GCA_050733375.1 Gemmatimonadales bacterium | reverse complement strand
CTCCGCCGAGCTCGTCGTGCCGGCGGGGCCGGTGGTGGTGACGGTCACGCGCGGACCCGAGTACCGGCCGGTGCGGCGCGAGCTGAGGCTCGACGCGAGGGGAGGGACGACCGACACGGTGGCGGTGCTGTTGGATCGGCTCGCCGATCTCCCCGCCCTCGGCTGGTGGAGCGGCGACCTGCATGTCCATATGAACTACGGTGGGTCCTACCGCAACACGCCGGCGCACCTCGTCTTCCAGGCGCGCGCCGAGGATCTCCATATCGTGGAGAATCTCATCGTCAACAAGGAGCAGCGGATTCCCGACATCGCGTACTTTCGCCCGGGGGGGGGGTCGCGACCCGGCGTCGACGCCGGCGCATCAGCTGTTCCACGCGCAGGAGTTTCACACCGGATTCTGGGATCATACGGGACTGCTGAACCTCCAGGAGCACGTCCTGCTCCCCGACTACGCCGGCTCCGCCAACACGCCGCTGGCCAGCATCTATCCGCCCAACGCCGTCGTTGCGGATCTCGCCCATGCGAGCCGGTGCTCGACCTTTACCCGTTCGCTTCGACGAGTCCGGTCTATGCCACCGTGGCTGGAGCGCCGGTCCGGTCACGTACCGACGCGGAGTTTTTCGTGAGTTGGATCGATCGGGTGACCGCCGCGACCCAGGCGCACGCGGGATGGAATACCGCGACAGAAAAGGACCGGGTGCTGGCGCTGCTCGGGGAGGCGCGGGCGGAGTACGTGGACCGGGCACGGGAGGGAAGCGGCCGATGAACCCCGCGTCTCTCGAATATGGGGTACCGAACCGCAACGCGCCGCGCGAGCTGTCGCAGTTCGCCTTTCTCATCGGCACGTGGCGGTGCGAGTCGAGCGTCAAGGGACCGGACGGCGAGTTCCACACCTATCCCGCGACGTGGGTCGCGCGCTACATCCTTGATGGCTACGTGATCGCGGACGAATTCCGCCCGATGGGCCCGGCCGGCGAGCTGGCGCAGCTCGGCCAGAGCTACCGTTGCTTCAACGCCGACAAGAAGACCTGGATCATCCAGTGGCTCGATGCCCTGGATGGCACCTGGCTGGAGTTCGGGCCGGAAGACCTCGGCGGGGTGGTTGTGCGTGGGGGGACCATCAGCTACAAACATCGCCGGCCCCGCGGTCGCGTTGGCCGGCTATTCCCGCTGCACAGCCTGTTTCGCCTCACCTTCGAGGGGATTTCCGAGAGCCATTTCACCTGGCGCGCCGAGCTGTCGACCGACGGCGGGGAGACGTGGGCGGAGGTGCAGGTGATCGAAGCGCATCGGGTCACGCACCGGCCGCCGGCACCACCGCCAGCACCATGCTGACGCCGGCGACGACCTGACGCTGAGTCCGCACGGTAACGTCCGCAAAATTCAGGTGACGTTTCCGCTTGACCACTGCGTCGAGCATGATCTGCGAGTCCTCGATTTCCACCGGCGCGCGGAATTCCGCCGACGTCTTCACGAGGCGCGGGCGGCCGCGCTGCCCATCGGCCCAGGCCCACAGGGCGACGAGTTGGCCCGCCGCTTCGATGATGAGCGCGCCGGGGAAGATCGGGTCTCCCGGGAAATGCTGGGCATACACCCAGTGCTCCGATCCGAGATCGACCTCTCCGGTGATCGTCGCTCCCTCGAGGACGGTGACCCGGGCGATCTGCCGCATCTGCTGAATGGGGAGATAGGTGGCGTCGATGTCGATGAGGCCCGACTGTCCGGCCGGTGCCGCCATGGTCACGTCCTTTCGAGCGGTTCGTTCATGCAAGCTCGCGAAAACTAACACCCTAGGTTCGGCTCGCTACCGGAGTACGCCGCGGCGTGCTCAACGGTTTGCCATCCCGGGTCCACGACCCAGAAATGCAGAGCAACCCGGCCGACTCGACCGGGCTGCTCGTTGCTGCCATGCCGAACGCGCGCGAAACGACCGCGCGCCTACGGCGTGATGCTGAACGCGTTGCTGATCACGTCGGTCAACGCCGGGCTCGAGCTGGCCGAGAGGGTGAATCCGGTTCCCGGGTTGTTGATGCTCAGCCCCGAGAACGTGGCCACGCCGCTCGAGAACGCCGTCGCACCTCCACCGGTCAACAGCGTGCCCGGCACCCCCGCGTTGGTCCCAATCACGATCGTCACCGTGCCTCCGAACGTCGTCACTGTGTTGCCGAACGCGTCCTGCGCGGCCACCTGCACGGCCGGAGTGATGGCCGCGTTCACCGCGGTGTTCGACGGCTGCACGACGAAACCGAGCTTGGTCGCCGCAGCCGGCGTGATGTTGAACGTCGCGCTGATCGTGCCGGTCACGCCCGCCGCCAGCGTCGTAGCCGACAGTGTGTACCCAGTGCCGGCCTTTTCAATAGTGAGCGGCGCGGTGAATTCGGCCACGCCTAGCGCCGCAGTGGCCGTAGCGGTGCCCACGAGGGCAGCCCCGGGCGAACCTGTCCCGGCCGTGATGGCCAGCGTCACGTCGTTGCCGATGCCGTCGAAGCCAGCCGCGACGTTGCCGAGCACATCGAACGCCGTGACCCGGATGTTCGGGTTACTGATGTCCGCACCCGCGACCGCGCTACTCGGCGCCACCGTGAAGGTGAGGTGGTCCGCTGGTCCGCCGTTGATGCTGAACGCCTGGCTGATGTCCGAGGTCAGCCCGGTGGACGACGCCGTCAGGCGGTATCCGGTCCCCGACTTGTCGATGCTGAGGTCGTTGAAGGTCGCCACACCGGCGACGACCTTCCCGTTGGCCGCAGTCGCCGTCGTGGTCCCGGACAGCGTGCCGCCACCCGGGTTACTCGAGATCGTCAGCGCCATGTCGCCCACGAAGGTGTTGTCCAGGTTGCCGAAGTCGTCCCGCGCCTGCACCACGACGGAAGCCATTGTCTGGCCCGCGGCGGTCGTCACGGGGTGTACCGTGAAGGCGACCCGGGTCGCCGGCGCGGTGGTGATGACAAACGTGTTACTCGTGGCTCCGGCCAGGCCGCTCGCCGTGGCCGACAGGCGGTACCCCGTGCCCTTCTTGTCGATGCTCAGGTCGTTGAAGGTGGCGACCCCGTTCACCACGCGACCGTTCGCGGACGTCGCTGTCGTCGTACCGGAGAGCGTGGCTCCATTGGTCCCCGTTCCGGAGGTGATCGTCACCGTCACATCGCCGGTGAATCCCGTCAGGGTGGTGCCCACCGCGTCCTGTGCCGTCAGCACGACCGACGGACTGATCGACAGCCCCGCGGTCGTCGTGCCCGGCTGGGTCGTAAAGACGAGCCGGCTCGAGGCCGCCGGAGTGATGTCGAACGAGTTGCTCGTCACCGGCCCGAGTGATGCCGAATTCGCATCCAGACTGTAGGGGGTGGTCGTCGAGGGCAGGTCGATGCTCAAATTGTTGAACGAGGCGACGCCGTTGACTAGCCGCCCGTTCGCCACGGTCGCCGTCGTGGTGCCGTTCAGAGTCGCTCCGCCAGTGCCCGAGCCCGCCGTGATCACCACCGTCACGTCCTCGGTAAAGGCCGTCGCGGTGTTGCCCAGTGCGTCGACGGCTTTGATTTCAACTTGCGGCGCGATCGCTGCCAGCGCTGTCGCGTTGGAGGGGTTCACCGCGAAGACCAGGTCCGTCGCCGCGCCAGGGGCGATGTCGATGAACCTGCTCGTGGCTGAAGTCAGACCGGTCGACGACGCCGTCAGCTTGTAGTTGTTGCCGCTCTTGTCGATGCTGATATCGTCGAACGTCGCCAAGCCGCCGACGATCTTTCCGTTGCCTACGGTCGCCGTCGTCGTGCCCGAGAGCGAGGCACCCGGTGTGCCCGTGCCGCCCGTAATCGTCAGGGTGACGTCTGCGGTGAAGCCGGTCACTTGCTGGCCTGAGGCATCCCGCGCTTCCACTACAAAGGTCGAGATCGCCGCCCCCGCTTCGGCGTTGTTTGGTTGCACGGAGAAGAAGAGCTGCGTCGCCGTCGAAGCGATGATGTTGAACCCGGCGCTCGTCGCCACGCCGGCCGGCAGGCCTGCCGACGCGGTCAACGAGTACACCCCCACGTTGTCGATGCGGAGCGTCGAGAAGGTCGCCACGCCGGCGACCGCGGCCTGCGTCACGGTCCCCGACAGCGTGCCCCCCGCCGGGTTCGGCAGACCGATCGCCACCACGACGTTGCCGTTAAAGCTCGTCGCGACGTTGGAGTTGGCATCCAATGCCGTGACCTTGATCGCCGGCGCGATCGTCGCGTTGCTCGTGGTGTTGGTCGGATTGACTGTGAACGCCAGGCTGTTCGCGAGCCCCGGCGTGATGTTGAACGCGCTGCTCGTGGTGGACGCGGCCGCCCCACCACTCGCCGCCGCCCGAATGGTGTAGCCCGTCCCCACTCTGTTGATGCTGAGCGTACCGAAGGTCGCAATGCCGGCGCTCGCCGTCGCGGTCGCCCCGGACAGCGCTCCCAACACGGGGTTCCCCGCATTGAAGACGAATTCCAACGTCACGAGACTTCCGAATGTCGGATCGACGTTGGCATGGTCGTCGCGCGCCTCGACCGTCACCGTGGGCGCGATGGACGCCCCGGCCACTGCGTTACTGGGCTGCTGGGTGATCACGAAATTGGTCGCGTCGCCGGCGTTGATGTCGAATGTCGTGCTCGTGGCGCCCGTCACGCCACCGGCCGTGGTCGAGGCGACCAGCGTGTAGCCGGGGCCCTTCTTGTCGATGCTGAGGTTCGAGAAGATGGCAACGCCGGCGGCCGCGCTCGGCACCGTCAGCGTGCCGGTCAGGGTGCCCTGCGTCGGGGTGC
>JBOHST010000173.1:0-6578 GCA_050733375.1 Gemmatimonadales bacterium | reverse complement strand
ACCAGGGCTTTGAGGACCGTTTGCGTCACCACCACCGCTCGAGAAGATCCCGAGCCGTGTGGCACGACCATAACGGTCCACTTCGGTTCCGAACTCCGCCGCATCTCGTTTCCTTGCCCAGACTTCGGGCTTCAAGGGAAGCCTATAATAGACCCGGTCCATGGGGTCGTCAACGGCGCGCGAGGGTGCGCTACGTCACAAGATTCCTGGTAATTTGCGTAGCTACTCGCGTGGGGCGGGTTTAGGGAACAGGGGGTGTGGCTTCTGCACCACCCAGCCTGAGGGGTCGAGCCGCTCGACGTCAGCGTAGCGGACGCCCGTGAGCGGCCGCCCGCTCCCCAGCGCCTCCCACAGCAGGGTTGCCTTCGCCGGCATGAACGGTACGGCGAGGACGGCGAGCCGCCCAACGGTGCGGACCAGGTTCGCGAGCACGGTGCTCAGCTCGGCGTCGCGTCCCTCCTTGGCCAACTTCCACGGCGCGGTCTCTTCGACATAGCGATTGGCCCGCATGGCCAACTCGATCAGCGCGGCCGCGCCGCGCTCGAGCGCCATCGTGTCCATCGCCTCCGCGTAGGCCGCAAGGTGTCGGCGCGCGTCTGCATCGAGCGGTGTGGCGAAGTCGCACGGATCGCGCGGCACCACCCCGGCGTGATAGCGCTGCACCATCGAGAGCGCGCGGGAAGCGAGATTGCCGAACGTGTCGGCGAGGTCGGCGGTGTAGCGGGCGTCGAACCGCTCCCACGTGAAGTTGCCGTCGTTCTCGAAGCCGATTTCGCGCAGCAGGAAATAGCGCAGCGCGTCGGATCCGTGGCGCGCGATCGCCGTCTCGAGGCTCACTGCCGTGCCCGCTGTCTTGCTCAGTTTGGCGCCGCCCCACTGCACGTAGCCGTGCGCCCACACGCGGCGGGGCAGCGCGATGTCCGCCGCGAGCAGCATCGCGGGCCAAATCACACAGTGAAACCGTGTGATCCCCTTCCCGATCACGTGCAGGTCGGCCGGCCACAGCCGCTCGTAAGCCGCCTCGGGGAACCCGGTGGCGGAGAGATAGTTGATGAGGGCGTCGAACCAGACGTACACCGTCTGCTGCGCGTCGTTGGGGTAGGGGATGCCCCAGGGTTGGCGTTGTCGTGAGATCGAGATGTCCTGCAGCCCTCCTTCGAGCAATCGCAGCACCTCGTTGCGGCGGATCGCCGGCTCGACCGCGAACGCCCCGGAATTGATGAGCTCGAGCAGGGGGTCGCGGTACGCCGTCAGCCGGAAGAAGTGATTCTGTTCCTTGGTCGGAACGAGATCGAGCGTGGGATGCTCGACACAATGCCCATCCACGATCTGGGACCCCTGCTTGAACTCCTCGCACCCCGTGCAATACAGACCCTCGTATTCCGCCAGGAACAAATCCCCGGGGCGGCGCTCCTGGATGCGCCGTAACAGCGCGGTGACGGCCAGCGCGTGCCGCGGCTCGGTGGTGCGGATCCAATCGTCGTGGCTGCAGTCGAGGCGGCGCCAGAAGTCGGCGAAGGTCGCCGCCATCCGGTCGGCCCACGCGTGGGGGGAAACGTCGGCCTTGGCCGCGGCCTGCAGCACCGATTGGCTGTGCTCGTCCATCCCCATGACGTAGTGCACGTCGTCGCCGCGCAGCCGGCGCCACCGGGCGATGCAGTCGGCTCCCACTTTCTCGAGTGCGTGGCCGAGATGTGGGTCGCCGTTCGAGTAATCGATCGCCGTCGTGAGGTAGAACTTAGGCACCGGGCGTGGTGCCTCCGTCGCGTGGGCGCTTGCGGCGGCGCCGCCGCCGGCCCGCACCGGCGCGCGGACTGCCGTGGCCGGGCGTCGCGGCTGAAGCAAGAGCGCCGGGGGCGTCGGGGGCGTCGGGGGCGTCGGGGGCGCTGGGGGCGAGATCGGGAGCTGTTGCGCTCGCCAGCGGTGCCTCACCCGATGCGCGCTCCAGCTCCGCCTGCAGCTGGTCCAGCGCCACCACGCGGGTGCCGTGGTCCTCGGACCGCAGCGTCACGCGGTCCCGGAAAATATCCACCGCCAGCACCTTCTCCTGCCCCACCTCGGTGCGCAGCAGTTTCCCTTCCTTTGGAAAGCGCTTGCGACTCTGCACGTAGAAATCGTGCTCGTAATGCAAGCAGCACAGCAAGCGACCGCACGGGCCGGAGATCTGGGCCGGGTTGAGCGACAGGTGCTGGTCCTTGGCAATCGAGAGATTGACCGGCCGCAGCTCGGGAAGCCAGCTGGCGCTACAGTATTCGCGACCGCACCGTCCGATGCCCGACAGCCGCCGGGCTTCGTCGCGCGCGCCGATCTGGCGCAGCTCGATACGAGTCCGGAACACGCCCGCCAGGTCGCGTACCAGGGCGCGAAAGTCGACCCGCTGCTCGGCGGTGAAATAAATGGTGAGCTTGCGCCGGTCCCATTGCCACTCGGTGTCGGAGACCTTCATCGGGAGGTTGTGCGTGCGGACACGGTCGCGCGTCGTGCGCCGCACCTCGACCTCGTCGGCGCGCAGCTTCTCGATCTGCCGAACGTCTTCGCGGGTGGCCCGGCGCACCACCTGGCGCGCGACCGTCGCTTCCGCCTCGGCCACGGCGCAGCCACCGCAGCCGCGGGCGCACTTCTTGAGCGCGACCGGGCCGAGCGCCGACACGCGACCCAGGTCTTGCCCCCGCTCGACCTCCACGATCACCGGCTCGTCCAGGGCCAGCGGCTCTGAAGCGGACCAGTTGAAGTACTCCAGCCGGTTCCCCTTGAACCGGACTTCCACGACCGACATCACGTCACTTCTCGCTCAGGGTGCCCATCGAGAGGTACTTCTCCTCGCGTCGCTTCAGGAGCTTGTCCATCTTGAAGCGGCGCAGGTCCTGCAGGTGGCGTCGCAGCGACGTCCCCAGACGCTGCGCCGACGCCTCGGCGTCCGCGTGGGCGCCGCCCGGCGGCTCGGGGATGATCTCGTCGATCACGCCGAGCCGCAGCAGGTCCTGGGCAGTCAGCTTCAGGGCTTCGGCGGCGCGCTCGCGCTGGCTCGCGTCCTTCCAGAGGATGGCGGCGCACCCTTCGGGGGTGATCACCGAGTAGACCGAGTTCTCGAGCATCACGACCCGGTCGGCGAGTCCCATGGCGAGCGCACCACCGGAGCCTCCTTCACCGATCACCGCGGTGATGATGGGTGTGGTCAGCGACGCCATCACCAGCAGGTTGCGCGCGATCGCCTCCGCCTGGCCGCGCTCCTCGGCCGCGAGCCCGGGGTAGGCGCCCGGCGTATCGACCAGCGTGATCACGGGAGCGTGAAACTTCTCGGCCAGCTGCATCAGGCGCATCGCCTTCCGATACCCTTCGGGATGCGCCATGCCGAAATTGCGCTTGAGGTTCTCCTTCGTGTCCCGCCCCTTCTGGTGACCGATTACCATCACCGACGCGCCGTCGAGCCGCGCCCAGCCTCCCACGATCGCGGGGTCGTCGCGGAACAGCCGGTCGCCGTGGAGCTCCACGAAGTCGCTGAAAATGGTCTGCAAATAGTCGAGCGTGCTGGGACGCCGGGGGTGCCGCGCCACCTGGACGCGCTGCATCGGCGTCAGGTTGCGGTAGATCTCGGCGCGCAGCTCGCCCAGCTGCTCCTCCAGTGGCGCGAGGTCGGCCGCCTGCTCCCCACCGTTCTTGCGCAGCTCTTCGATCTGCTTCTCGATCTCGAGCAGCGGACGCTCGAAATCGAGGCTGTAAGTCGCCATCGGCTAGCTCGCTTTCACCAGGTGGACGCGGTCCGCGCCGAGGATGCCGCGTAACGCGCCCAGCAGCTCGTCGTCCGGCTGCACCCGCAGCGTGCGACTGCGCAGCCGCGCGGTGAGGACCGTGCCCCCGCTTCCACCGCCGTTCGACCCCTCCCACTCCACCAGCACGGGCGCCGGTCCCGGGTGTGCTGCGCAGAGCGCCGCCGCCGCTCGCGCGGCCTCCGGATCGGGTGGAGTCGACGCGTTCCAGCGCAGGGCCAAGCCGATCTGGCCGTTCGTCTTCAAGTCGTCGAGCGGCCGCGCCGTCTCTACGATGAACGGTGCGGCGTCCTCACCACGGTCGCGCGCGCTGAAGCTCCCCGTGAGGAGCAGCGCACTGTCCGGCCGGATCACGGCGTTCAGCCGCGCCCACGCCTCCGGGAAGACCAGCGCCTCGGCGGTGCCGTGAAAATCCTCCAACACGAGCCGCGCGTACTCGGCGCCGGTCTTCTTCGAGACCTGCCGCTTCACGACGGTGACGACCGCGGCGATCGTAACCTTCTGGTCGCTCCAGGTGCTCAGCGTCGCCGTCGTCCGGGTCCCGAAAAGCTCCACCTCCGCGCCATACTTGGCGAGGGGGTGCCCGGAAATGAAGAAGCCGAGCACCGCTTTTTCGCGCGTGAGACGGTCGTGCTCGGTCCAGGGCGGGATGTCGGGGAGGGTGAGGGACGGCCGCGGCACCTGGGCGTCTCCGCCGAACAGCCCGACCTGACCCGACTCACGTTCCTGCTGGCGCACTTGCGCCTCTCCAAAGGCATGCTCCACGGCGGCGATCAGCTGCGCCCGGTGGCCGCCGAGCGAATCGCAGGCGCCGGCGTCGATGAGCGCCTCGAGCACGCGCTTGTTGCACAACCGCAGGTCGATGGAGTCGCACAGCCCGACGAGCGAACGGTACGGCTCCGCCGCGCGGCCCGCGAGAATGGACGCGATGGCTCCTTCGCCCACGTTTTTCACGGCCCCCAGCCCGAAGCGAATCCGCGTGTCGCCCACGACGGTGAACTTGAAGCGCGACTCGTTCACGTCGGGTGGCAGCACCTCGAGGCCCAACTCGCGCGCGGCGTTGATGTACAACACGACCTTGTCGGTGTTGCCGATCTCGCTCGAGAGCAACGCGGCGAGGAACTCAGCCGGGTAGTGCGCCTTGAGCCATGCGGTCTGATACGAGAGGATGCTGTAGGCGACCGAGTGCGCCTTGGGGAACCCATAGCGGCCGAAGGTCTCGATCTGCGCGGCGATGTCCTCGATGACGCGGCGCTCGTGCCCGCGCGCCACGGCTCGCTCCACGAACGGCCCCAGCTCTCGCTGGAGCAGCTCCTTGTCTTTCTTGCCCACGGCTTTTCGGAGCACGTCGGCTTCTGCCAGGCTGTAGCCCGCCAGGACGTTGGCGATCCGCATCACCTGTTCCTGGTACACGATCACGCCGTACGTCGGCTCGAGCACCTCCCGCAGCGCCTCGAGGGCATAGCGCACCTGCTCCTCCCCGCGTTTCCGCCGGATGAAGACGAGGTGCATCCCCGAGTCGAGCGGGCCCGGGCGCAACAGCGCGTTGGTCGCGACGAGGTCGTCGAAACGGTCGCACTTCATCTGCCGCAGGCAGTCGGTGGCGAGCGGTGACTCGAATTGGAATACCCCCGCGGTGCGGCCCGAGCGCAGCAGCTGGTACACCGCCGGGTCCTCGAGCGGCAGGTGGTCCATGTCGAGCGCCGTCCCGTGCCGCTCCTGGACCATCTGCACGGTATCGTGAATCACCGTGAGCGTCTTCAGGCCGAGCAGGTCGATCTTCAGCATGCCGACCTGCTCGAGCGCCACCATGTCGTACTGCGTGATGATCGCGTCGTCCTCCTGATTCGGCGAGAGGCAGACCGGGACGTAATCGGTGAGCGGGCCCGGCGCGATCACGACGCCCGCGGCGTGGACCGATGCATGGCGGGCCAATCCCTCGATGCGGCTGCCGAGCTCGATCACCTTGCGCACGCGCTCGTCCTGCAGGGCGATGGCTTTCAGCTCGGGCACCTTGACCGCCGCCTCGGCCAGCGACCACATGGCCGCCGGGCCGGCGGGAATGAACTTGGTGGTCCGGTCGACTTCACCGATCTCCAGGCGCAGCGTGCGCGCGACGTCACGAAAGGCGGCGCGCGCTTTCAGCGTGCCGAACGTGATGATCTGCCCCACCGATTCGCGCCCGTAGCGCGCGCGCACGTACTCGATCACTTCGCCGCGACGCTCGAAACAGAAATCGAGGTCGATGTCGGGCATCGAGATCCGCTCGGGGTTGAGAAACCGCTCGAACAGGAGGTCGAACGCGAGCGGGTCGACGTTGGTGATGCGCAGGGCGTACGCGACGAGCGATCCGGCGGACGAGCCGCGTCCCGGGCCCACCGGAATGCCACGATCCCGCGCCGCCTTGATGAGGTCGTAGACAATGAGGAAGTAGCCGGCGTACCCGGTGCGCGAGATGACGTCCAGCTCGAACGCGAGCCGTTCCGCCACCGGAGGAGGCAACGGCTCGCCATAGCGCTCGGCGGCACCCAGGGTGGCGAGGTGGACCAGGAGCGCGTTGTCGCTCGCGAACTCCGCGGGACGCGGGTACTGCGGCAGGAAGTAACGCTTCTCGAAATCGAACTCGCACATCCCCGCGATCCGCCCTGTCTCAGCCAACACCTCCGGGTGGTCCGGGAACAGCGGCTTCATCTCCTTCTCCGACTTGACGTAGCTCTCCTGTCCGAAGAAGCGGAATCGCTTTGGGTCGTCGAGGTCCTTGCCGGTGCCGATGGCGAGGAGCACGTCATGCGCCTCGGCGTCCTCTTTCAT
>JBOHST010000172.1:0-15295 GCA_050733375.1 Gemmatimonadales bacterium | reverse complement strand
GTATTGAAGAAACTGCCCTGATTCTGCGCCGGCACCACGAACTTGTCCCCAGGACGGATGTTCGCGTCGTCCAGGGTGTGCCCTTCGGCCATGAGCTGTTGCAACGGCTGCCCCTCGATGTAACGGCGCCCGGCCCGCTCGATCCACATCTTCTCCACTCTCGCGTTCTGAGTAGGCCCTGCGGCGGCTGTGACCACGTCCGACACGACGGCGGTAGGCGGCACCAGGTAGAACCCCGGTTTGTTCACCTCTCCGATGACCGATACACGGATCAGCGGAGTCGCGCGGACGATCGGGTCCCGGAGGAAGCGCCCCAACTCCCGCGACATCGCTGACTGCAGCTCGGATCGCAGCACCCCGTTCAGTGACAACACGCCGACCACCGGCAACACGATTTCTTGATTCGGTCCGACAGGGAAGGTGTCCGACAGCGCCGGCTCGCTATCCACCTGCAGCGTGATCCGGTCACCAGCCTGGAAATCGCCGCGATCGAGCCGCGCCCGGATAAGCTGCGCCGTCGTCCTGGCGCGCACTCGGTCCGAGGATTTCATGCCCCCTGAATCCTGGAGGACCGAGTCGAGCTGGGTGAGGAACAGTT
The DNA here is from genome assembly GCA_050733375.1 of Gemmatimonadales bacterium. Taxonomy (GTDB): domain Bacteria; phylum Gemmatimonadota; class Gemmatimonadetes; order Gemmatimonadales; family GWC2-71-9; genus DASTHG01. The sequence continues at coordinate 14,697 of JBOHST010000172.1, read as the reverse complement.
GCAGGGTGTCGCGGGAAACGGTCAAGCGATGCAGCGCGCTGTCGGCGCCCGACTGCTGCGCCGCCGCACCCTGGCCACCCAGCACGAGCAAGAGCGCCGCCCAGAGGACGGCCGTACGCGTTGTGCGGATCATGCGGTCTAGAATAAGGGGTCGGCGTCCGGCCCGCTACTCGACCGTGACGCTCTTGGCCAGGTTCCGGGGGCGGTCCACGTCGCACCCCCGGAGCACCGCGATATGGTACGCCAGCAGCTGGAGTGGGATCGCCGTGACGACTGGAGACATGAGCGGAGCCGTGGCCGGCACGTAGATCTGGTGGTCCACCAGCCGTCCCAGATCCCTGTTGCCTTCGCTCGTCAATGCCAGGATCCTGCCACCGCGCGCCTTCACTTCCTGCATGTTGGCCAGGACCTTTTGATAGACGTGATCGTGCGGCGCGACGAACACGACCGGCATGTTTTCATCGATCAGGGCGATCGGCCCGTGCTTCATCTCGGCCGCGGGGTATCCCTCAGCATGAATGTAGCTGATTTCCTTGAGCTTCAGCGCCCCTTCCAGCGCCACGGGGAAGTTCACGCCACGTCCAAGGTAGAGCGCATTGCGAGTGTCGGCGTAGTGCTTGGCGAGGTCCACGATCGCGGACGACAGATCCAAGGTGCGCCGCACCAGCTCGGGGAGGTTGCCAAGCTCGGTCGCGAAGTCCCGTCCCTGCTCTGCCGACAGCACCCCCCGTTGCCGGCCGAGGTACAGCCCGAGCAGCAGCAACGCCGTGATTTGAGAAGTGAACGCCTTGGTCGATGCCACGCCGATCTCCGGACCGGCGTGGAGGTAAATGCCGCCGTCGGACTCCCGGGCGATGGTGCTGCCCACCGTGTTGACCACTCCGACGACCCGGCATCCCGCGGCGCGCGCGGCCCGCATCGCCTCGAGCGTGTCGGCCGTTTCCCCCGATTGGGAGATCGCAATCGCCAGCGTCCCAGGATGGTGCAGCCGCGGCCGGTAGCGGTATTCCGAAGCGTATTCGATGTCGACTGGGATGTGCGACAACTCCTCGAGCGCGTAGCGACCGACGAGTCCGGAGTGCCACGATGTTCCGCAGGCTACGATCAGGATGCGCTGGATCGCCGCACAGTCCTCGGAGGTGAGGTTGAGCCCGTTGAGCCGCGCGGTGCCCTCTTCGAACAGCAGGCGGCCTCGGAGCGTCGCCGTCACCGTCTCGGGCTGCTCGTAAATCTCCTTCAACATGAAATGGGGGTAGCCGCCCAGCTCGATGGCGGCGAGGTCCCACTCGATATCGCTCACGGTGCGCACCTGATCCCGCTGCTGGCGGTCGAGTACGCGGTAGCCCTCCGGCGTCACCACCGCGATGTCGCCGTCATCGAGGTACACGACCGACCGGGTATGCTCCAGCACGGCGGACGCGTCAGACGCGACGAAGTACTCCCCATCCCCGATGCCGAGCAGCACCGGCGACCCCTGCCGGGCGACCACGATCTTCCCGGGCTCGGTCGAAGCGATCACTGCGAGTCCGTAGGTGCCCTCGACGTGCGCCAGGGCGGCGATCACGCGGTCCTCGAGCACGGCGCCCGGGGCCTCCTCGATCAAATGCGCGAGCGTCTCGGTGTCGGTGTCCGTCCCGAACTCGTGGCCCGCCTGCTCCAGCTTGGTGCGCAGCGCGTCCGCGTTCTCGATGATGCCGTTATGGACCAGCGCGAGCGTGCCGCTGCAGTCAGTGTGCGGGTGGGCGTTGGTGCGGGTGGGGGCGCCGTGTGTGGCCCAGCGGGTGTGGGCGATGCCGCTCTGGCCGAGCACCGGCTCGGCATCGAGCAGCTGATGCAGGCGAGTGACTCGGCCGGCGAGCTTCCGCAGCACGACGCCGGCGCCGTTTTGTACGGCGACGCCGGCGGAGTCGTAGCCGCGATACTCCAGCCGGTGCAGTCCCTCGATCAGAATCGGCGCCGCTTCGCGCGTGCCGCTGTACCCGACAATCCCGCACATCCCGTCAGTTCTCCCGCGACTCGTCCGGCGAGGATTCGCGCAGCCCCATTCGGACCACTCCTAGTTCAAGTTTGAGGCCGACGCGAGGTGACATCGCCCGCGCTCGGGTCGCGTACCGCAATACATTCTGAAACAAGGAGTTCAGTCGTTCGTGTGGTAGCCGGGAAGCCCGCGCGCGCACGGACTCGCAGGTGCCAGGCGCAGCGGCAAGGCCACACTCGTGCAGGGATTGCGCGGCGCTCGGCAGATCAGCCAGGCCGGACCAGTTTCTTTTCGGTGTCGTCCTCCGCGACCTCGTACCCGGCGAGGTAGTAGGCGTAATAGCGATACGCACCGCCGGCTTCGACATCGTTGAGCACGGCCCCGAGGACGCGCACCGGCAGGCGGTCCAGCAGGTCGACCTTGGCCTGCGCCAGCTCGCGATCGGTGACCCCGGTGCGCAGCACCAGCAGCAGGTTCCCTGTCAAAGTGCCGAGCACGTAGGGATCGACGCCGGCGGCCATCGGGGCGCTGTCGACGAGGATCACATCGTAGCGCGAGCGCAGCGAGGTGATGAGCTGACCCATTGCCGGCGAGCTCAGGAGCTCCGGGCCGTTGGGGGTGCGTTGCCCGCACCCGATGAAGCTGAGCTGCGGGAAATCCGTCTTCTGGATGACTTCCTCGCGGCCGGCATTGCCGCTCAGGTGATCGATCAGCCCCGGCTTGCGCTTGGTGTTCAGGACGCGGTGCAGGAGACCGCGGCGGATGTCGCCGTCGATGACGATGGTGCGCAAGCCGGCGTCGGCGAACGCGAGTCCGAGGTTCGACGTGATGAAGGACTTGCCGTCGCTCGACCCGGGACTCGATATGGTCACCACCATCGGTCCCGTGCCGTACGCGTTCTGGACGCCGAGCCGGATGGAGCGCAGCGCCTCGATCACCTGCGGAGCATTGCGGCCGTTGCCATTTTCCCGACTCACCCGCGGTACCACGCCGAGGATGGTGAGACCCATGTCGGCGGTCACCTGCTCGGGATAGCGGAACCGGGTGTCGGTACGATCGAGCAGCACCGCCCCGACCACGCCGGCGCCGAGGCTGCCGAGGAACGCCAGGGCGATCAGCACCGGGCCGATGCTCCCGACCGGCCGTTGGGGCTCGATCGCCCGATCGAGGATCCTGACGTCGGGCAGCGCACTGACCTCGGCGAGGCCCACCTCATCGTAGCGCTGGCGGACACCGTCGAGCGATTGCTCCGCCGACGTGACTTCGCGCTGCAGCCGAGCGTCGTCGATGGCGAGCGAAGGAATCGTTTGCAGGGTGGTCGAGCCCGCGGTGATCTGCCGGCGCAGGTCGTTCTCGCTCGCCGACAACTGGGCGTCGAGAGCTTGGGCCAGCTGCGGAATGGTGCGCCGCTCCAGCTCTTCGATCTCGCTGACCATGCGCCGCACCGAGGGCTGCTCTTCCCGGTAGCGATAGCGCAGGGCGCGCAACTCGGCCTGTTTCGAGGTCAGCTCCCGCAGCGCGGCGGTGAGCGTCGACGACCGCTGCACCGACGGCACGTTTTCCAGCTCACCGGCGCGCAAACCGGAATCCACCGCTTGGGTCAACACACGCTGGATCACCCGGCGATCCTGTCCGACCTGGTCGAGCGTCAAGCGCGCGTTGAAGAAGGCGTTCGCCGACGGGTCGCGCGTGTCGATCTGTCCGTTCGCGCTCATCGCGAGCGAGGTCGCCGACCGAACGCGGAAGGCGCGCAAGGCGGCTTCGGCGCCGGCCACCTTGGCCTGGGCACGGCGCACCTGGTCGCTCAGGATTCCCGAGAGCTCTATCAGCTTCTGTCTCTTCAGGTCGGCAGCCACCACCACGAAGCGGTCGGCGACCGCGTTGACGGTCGCGGCCGCGAACTCCGGGTCCGGGTCGCGCAGCTCGAGGCGCATGAAGTTCCCGTCTTGGTCGGTCCGCACGGCGAGGGCCTTGGAGAGCGAGAGGGCGGTCTCGTGTGGCGGCGTCACGATGAACGCGATGGTGTGGCCCGCCGGCAATGCCGCCGTGGGGGGTACCCACATCCACCCCCGGGTGCGTCCCACCGAATCGCCAACCGCTCCGGTCTCGACCGCTTGCCCGTCTTCGCCGATCAGGGCATAGCTTTGCCCGGCGGCATCCACGCGCAGCGTGTAGCTGCCGATACGGAAACGATCACGCAGGTCGAAATCAGCGAACGCCAGAGAATCTTCCTCGGCTTCCCATCCGAGGTATAGACGATTCTCGCGCACCACCCAGTCCATCACGGCGTCGGACTGGAGCAGATCGGACCACCCGGTGGAGATCGGCAGCTGCCCGCCGAGCGTGAACGAACCTGATCCGCGTGAGCGCGGGTCGACGACGTCAACCCAGATCGTCGCCCGCGCGAGGTAGCCGGGCTTGATGAGCCGACTCACGGCGAAACCGGCGGCCGTGCCGAGCACGACGACGCCCAACACGAGCCACTTGTACCGCACGACGGACGCGACGACACGACGCCAGTCGGGACCTCCGCCGGGCGCTTCTCCGCCTGAATAAAACGTTGGCGCAGGCAGTCCCTGGCTGGTCTGCAGCGCGTTCGACGTAGGCGTCGGCTGCGGAACCGGCAGGGGTGCCGGCAGGTCGTTCGGCATTTCGTCGAAACCTCAAACTGAGTGGCTGGGCTCACAAGAGCCCACACCAAACAAAGAAGTACTGAGGATGCTATGCAAGGGCGGTCTGTTGCAAGGTCTAGACCGCCCTGTTACAGCAAACCCTCACTCTGCCGAGTCAAGATTTGGCGGTTGCTAAATGCGTCATTCTGTTGCAAATGTGCCACAGAGTGATGCTCCGGGACAACGCCTTGTTGCGGGTCAGCAACCACTATCTGACCGTACGGCAACCTCCTACAAGCGCGGCTACAGGCGGGCCCGATCCCTGCAGAAGGTGTTTCTGATCCTGCGGCGCAGCGCGGCCGCGACGATGGACATCCGCTACGAGGGACCCACGCCGTGGCTGTAAATACGACCGACCCCGCCCTATCGCGCGACGTCACCAAACTCCTGCCGATCGACCCGCGTGCCCGGGCGAGCCTCAGCCTCCTGGTGGTGGACGACGAACGCATCATGCGGGAAAGTTGCGCCTCCTACCTCGAGGCGGAAGGCTACAACGTCACCGTCTGCTCGCGGGGCGACAAGGCACTCGAGACCATCAAGCGACGGGCGTTCGACATCGTGCTCGTCGACCTATACATGAGCCAGGTGCCGGGCATGGAGTTGTTGCGGGCAGCGCTCGCCACGCATCCCGACACGATTGTCATCGTGATGACCGGCAATCCCAGCGTCGATTCGAGTCTCGAGGCGCTTCGAGCCGGGGCGTGGGACTACCTTCCCAAGCCGTTCTCGGCGACGCATCTGCAGATCCTCATCGGACGAGCCGCGCATGCGGTCATCGTGGCGCGCGAATCCCAATCGATGCAGGCGCAGCTCGACCAGACCCCGGGCGAGTCCGAGAAGTTCAACGTGCTGGGCAGCGCCCCGGCATTCCGAAAGATCATCGCCTTGGCCCGCAAGGTCGCGGCCACCGACGCCTCCGTCTTCATCACCGGTGAGAGCGGCTCGGGCAAGGAGCTCATTGCCCAGTTCATCCACCACTACAGCCGGCGCTCCAGCCGGCCGCTCGTGGCGATTAACTGCGCCGCGCTCCCGGAAGCGTTGCTCGAGTCGGAGATGTTCGGACACGTCAAGGGGGCCTTCACGGGCGCCGTACGCGACAAACCCGGCCTGCTGGAGACCGCCAACGGCGGCACCATGTTTCTCGACGAGCTGATCGAGATGCCCAAGCCAATCCAGGCCAAACTGCTGCGCGTGATTCAGGATGGCGTGGTCCGGCGGGTCGGCAGCGAGACGACCGATGCGGTGGTAAACGTGCGCTTCATCGCGGCCACCAACATCGATCCGGACGAAGCGGTTGCCTCCGGACAGCTGCGGGAAGACCTGTATTACCGCTTGCGCGTCGTGCCGATTCACATGCCCCCGCTGCGCTCGCGCCCCGAGGACATCCCACTGCTCGCCAACCACTTCCTGGCCTACTACTGGAAGCGGCATCGCGATGGCGGTCAGCCGCTGCCTACCTGGACGCCGGCGGCCATCCGAGCCCTGAGCACGCACAGCTGGCCCGGCAACGTGCGCGAGCTGCAGAACGTGGTCGAGCACGCCGTCGTGCTGCTCGAGCCCGGGGCCGACATTCACCCCGAGGACATCCCCTTTATCGGCGAGCAGAAGGTGGTCGCCGAGACCGCCCCGGTCGAGGTCGAAGGTCCCCCGGGAGAGAGTTATCACGCAGCCCGGGAGCGGCTGTTGTCCTCGTTCGAGCGGCGCTACCTCACCCGCCTGGTGCAACAGGCCGGCGGCAACATGTCGAAGGCCGCCAGGATTGCCGGCGTGGATCGCACCACGCTGTATCGGCTGATGGAGCGTCACGGCCTGGAGCGCAATCTGCTGGCCTCGGCGACCGAGTAGCTTCCACCGCACCGCCGAACGGAGGGGAGCGTCCTTTGCAACGCTCCCCTCCGTTGTCTTTCCGGGCCTTTCCGGGGCGAGTCTTGTGGCACCCCCTCAACAGGTAGCGGAGTCCCGCTACAGAATCGATCCGTCAGTGGGTTGAGGCGGCATTTGTCACGATTATGTAACGTAGTCACCACCAACGAGTTACGAAAACGCTCTGTGGCGTCATCCGGCTGCACGGCACTTGCTTAGGAGGAGGCCCGAGGGGCCGATACGGCCCCGTTAGCGATGCTCAACGCTCAAACCGGGATTGCACGAATGACCGCTTCGAACCTCGCCGAAACATTGGCAGTTCGTCCACCGCTGGCTCTGGTGCGCGACACGCGCACGACAGAGCCGGAGGCGGAAGGCGCCCGCCGGGCGCTGAACGTGGCGGTCGCGGCGATCGGGCTGGTGCTCGCCGCGCCGGTGCTGGTCGTGGTTGCAGCGATGATCAAGTTGACCTCGGCGGGCCCGGTATTCTTCGTGCAGGATCGTGTTGGTCTCGACCGCCGCGACCCGGCCAAGGACGCGGGCAACGATCGGCGGCAGGTCGATCTGGGCGGGAAACCGTTCCGGATCTTCAAGTTCCGGACCATGTTCGTGCAAAAGCAGAGCGAGCAGGTCTGGGCGAGCCCGGATGACCCCCGGGTGACTTCCGTCGGGCGCGTGCTGCGCAAGTATCGCCTGGACGAGCTGCCGCAGTTGATCAACGTGTTACTGGGCGACATGAACATCGTCGGTCCGCGTCCGGAGCAGCCTAAGATCGTCGTGGATCTCCAGCAGCAGATCAACGCCTACAACATGCGGCACAAGGTACGCCCCGGGATCACGGGATGGGCGCAGATCAACCATCACTATGACCGATCGATCGAGGACGTGCGCCGCAAGGTCAGCCTGGACCTCGAGTACATCCGGCGCCAGTCGCTGTCGGAGGACCTGAAGATCATGCTCCGGACAGTGCCGGTCGTGGTGCTCCGCAAGGGCGGCTGGTAAAGCCAACGACGGGCTCGCCAGTCAGCCTCCAGGGGGCGCTTCGGCGCCCCTTGGCATTTCGCTACCCGAACTATCGTTTGTACCTTAGGACGCCTGGCAGGGGGTCCTCCGAACAGTTTTCCTTGGGAGTCACACACGCTCATGACCCAGGCGGTCACCGTCGTTGCCGTCACGCAAAGCGACCCCTTTTTCACGGGTCGCTTTTTCGAGGCGTTTTTGGCCGAGTCCGCGTCCAGTCCGGTGCGGCTGCTCGAGATCGTCGTGCTGCGCAACTTCAACCAGTCCCGGCTCGCCCTGGCCCGCCGCCTCCTGAGGTTCTACGGTCCCGTGGACATGAGCCGGCTGATGGGACGGTACGCCGTGTCCCAGCTGGCAGACCGCTTCGGTGCGCCGCGGAGCGTCGAGGCGCTGGCGGCCCGCGCCGGCGTGCCGGTGCGCCAGCTGGCCAGCATCAACGACGAGGCGTATCTGGGTACGCTCGGTGAGCGCCACGTGGACGTGCTGCTCTCCGTTTCGGCGCCGGAAATATTCCGGGAGAAAGCGCTCTCCGCGGCGCCGCACATTCTCAACGTCCACAACGGGAAGCTGCCTCGGTACCGCGGGATGATGCCCACCTTCTGGGCGATGGTGAACGGGGAACGGGAAGTGACCGTGACGCTCCACACGATGGCTGCCAAACTCGATGCCGGCGAGGTCATCGCGGAGTTCCCGGTTCCCATCGAGCCTTCCGACTCGGCCTTCGATATTTCGGCCCGAGCCAAGGTGGTGGCAGGCCGGGAGGTGGCGCGGCTACTCGCCGCGCTCGGCACCACCGCCTGGCCCACGCCCCGCATGCTCGACATGTCCGACCAGCGTTACTTTAAGTTTCCCACCCCCGCCGACGTAGCGCGGGCGCGCGCGCAGGGCAGGCGGATGCTGTGACCGCACCGATGTTCATCGCCTCCTTCGACATCGAGGACTGGTTTCACGCAGAGAACCTCAAGGCGGCGCTCCCCACGGACGACTGGGACCAGCTGGAGCCCCGGGTCGAGCGCAACACCCATGAGCTGCTCGATGCGCTGGCCGCCGTCGGCGCCCAGGCAACGTGCTTCGTGCTGGGATGGGTGGCTCGCCGCTACCCGGCGCTGGTCCGCCGCATGGTGGCCGAAGGCCACGAAGTCGCGAGCCACAGCGATTCCCATCAGCGGCTCTACAGTCTGTCGCGAGGCGCGCTCGCCGAAGACCTGACCCGTGCCCGGGATACGTTGGAGCAGCTCACCGGCACGCGGGTCTGGGGGATTCGGGCGCCGATGTTCTCCATCAGTGACGCGGTACTCGACTATCTCGCGGAAGCCGGGTACTGGTACGACTCCAGCTTCTACGACTTCAAGGCCCACGATCGCTACGGGCAGCTCTCGACCGCGATCGATCCGGACCGGCCGGTCGTTGAGGTGCGTCCCGGTTTCTTTGAGCTCCCCATGTCGCGGGTGCGTATCGGCCCGTTGGCCCTTCCCTGGTCGGGCGGCGGGTATTTCCGGCTCATCCCCAACCGATTGTACCGCTGGGGCGTCGTGCGGCGGCTCCGGTTGCGATCCTGGTTCATGTTCTATTTTCACCCCTGGGAGCTGGATGCCGAAGAAACACCCCCGCCGCGGCTGTCGGGAATGCTGAAATTCCGCGCCTATGTCGGGCGCGGACGGATGCGCCGGGACCTGCGCGGGCTGCTGGCACAGTTCGGCTCTTCCCGAATCGATCGTACCTTGCGAGCGATGGGGCTCACCCCACCGGGAGTCAGCTAACCAATGGCCCGGCGCGGCCTCACCCACCGGACCCTGGCCGGCATGCTGTGGATGTCCTACGGCAAGGCCGCCTACTCGATTCTCCAGATCGTCGTGCTGGGGGTGCTGGCGCGGCTGGTGACGCCGGCGGAGTTCGGCGTGGTCACCGCCGCCCTCGTCGTCATCGGGCTGTCGTCGATTGTGTCCCAGCTCGGCCTGGGACCGGCACTCGTCCAGCGCCCCCAACTCGAGCGGCGCCACCTCGACACGGCGTTCACGTCCTCGCTGCTGTTGGGCCTCGCACTCGGCGTGTTGATCTGGCTTGCGGCCCCAATCGCGGCCGGCTTTTTCCACATAGCTGGCGTGACTCCCGTCCTGCGAGCGCTCGCCTGGGTGTTTCCCCTCATTGGCCTTGGGACGGTCTCGTCTTCGGTGCTCTCCAGAGACCTGAAGTTCTCGTGGCTGGCTAACCTCGAGGTCGTGACATACGGAATCGGATTCGGGGCAGTAGGCATCACCGGAGCGCTGCTCGGCTGGGGCGTGTGGGCGCTGGTCGCCGGACAGATCGGGCAGGCGTTGGTGAAGACCTGCGTGTTGCTCTGGAAGCAGCCACCGAGCCCGCGGCTGACCATCGACCGCTCCGCCCTGAAGGACCTGGTGTACTTTGGCGGCGGGTTCACGGTCGCCAAATTGGCCAACTACGTGGCGCAGCAAGGTGACAAGATCGTCACCGGCCGCTTCCTCGGGCCTGAGGCCCTCGGCTACTTCGGCCGCGCCTACTCGCTGATGTCGGCCCCGGCCTACGGCTTTGGTGCGGTGCTGGACCAGGTGCTGTTCCCCGCCATGGCCAAGGTCCAGGACGATACGGCGCGCCTCGCCGCAGCCTATCGGCGCGGCGTCGCCTTGATCGCCCTCGTCGTGTTGGCGCCCAGCGCCACCATGATTCTGCTCGCCCCCGAAGTGGTCTCCGTCGTGCTCGGGGGGCGCTGGTCCGCGGTCGTGGTGCCGTTCCAGATTCTCGGCATCGGGATACTGTTCCGCACCAGTTACAAGATGAGCGACTCGATCGCACGCTCCACTGGAGTCGTCTACCGCCGCGCCTGGCGCCAGATCATCTACGCCGGGCTGGTGGTGCTGGGCGCCTGGATCGGCCAATTCTGGGGCCTTAACGGCGTGGCATGGGGCTCTCTGGCGGCGCTCACCATAAATTTCATCCTCATGGCGGAGTTGAGTCTCGACGTTGCCAAGATCAGCTGGGGCGAATTCTGGGGAGCACACCGATCCGCGGCCCTGCTCACGCTGGCGTCGTTTCCGGTGGTCCTGGGCGCTACGGTGGTGGCGCGCCAGGCGGGCTTGCCCGCCCTGCTCGTACTGATCGCCGTCGGCGCCGTGCAGCTCGCGGTGTGCGTGCTGTTGATCTGGCGTCTGCCGAGCGTCTTTCTCGGACGCGACGGGCAATGGATGTTGGACACGATGCGATCGTTCGTGCGGAAACGGTCCCGCCCAGCGGTCCCGCCGTCCGCCACGCAGCCGGCATTTGACGCCACCGGCGCAGGAGAGAATCCGTGACGACGTTGCAGCACCCGCCCCAACCGGTACCGGACGTCGCCAACGCGCTTGGCGTGCTGCGCCGTATGTTCGAGCGGTTCCACGCCGACGGTATCCGCTATTGTCATTGGAAGAGCAACCAGCATCTCCACGCGTCGATGGTCGGGAAAACGGACGTGGACATCCTCGTGGACCGGCGCGCCATCGTGCCGCTCACCAGGATCCTGGGCGAGACGAACTTCAAGCGCTTCGTGGTGAAGCCCGGCCGCGGCTACCCGGGGATCGAAGACTACGTGGGCTTCGACGCGGCGAGCGGTACCCTGACGCACCTGCACGTCCACTACCAGCTCACATTGGGCGAGAAGTTCCTCAAGGGTCATCGGTTGCCCTGGGAAGAGCTGTTTCTCTCCAGCCGGATCCGCGACCCCGAACACGACATCTACGTCGCCGAACCGAACCTCGAGCTGGTCGTGCTGATCGTCCGGGCCGTCATGAAGCTCCGCGCTCGTGACGCGATACTGGAGACCTTGGGGAAGCGGTACATCGGCGGCGGCATGCTGCGCGAGCTGCGCTGGCTCGCCGAACGATCGGATCGCGGACGCCTGCTCGAGGTCGGCGCGCGGCTGGTCGGCGAGCCGGCGGCGCAACTGCTACCGGACATGCTCGCCGGGCAGGGGCCATCGCTTGGCCAGCTCCGGGCCTTTCACCGACGGGCCGACCCCCGCCTCCGCGAATACCGGCTGTACGGGACCGCCGCCGCCGTGCGTCAGATGGCTTCGCGGGAATGGGGCATCATCTGGTGGAAGGTCAAGAACTGGTATCTCGGTGCTCCGACGAAATCGACCCGCACTCTGCCGCAGGGCGGACTCACGGTCGCATTCCTCGGCGCGGACGGTGCGGGCAAGTCCACCCTCACCGAGGAAATCGCCGAATGGCTGTCGCGTGAAGTGGCGGTCGTCGTCACCTACGGCGGCAGCGGCAAGGGGTCGGCTTCACTCCCGCGCCGCCTCCTGCAGGGTCTCGCCGCGCTGCGGCGCCGTGTTGGCCGGCCTCGGTCGGCCCCTGCCGGCTTGGCGCCGCCGACGAACGACGCTGAGGCGGGTCGTCGTGACAAGAACATCTCTCTCGCCCGTCTCGTGTGGGTGTTGTCACTGGCACGCGAGCGCCGCCGTCGGGCATTGCAGGCTCGCCGAGCCAAAGGGCGCGGAATGATCGTCCTCTCCGACCGCCTCCCGCAAAGCCAGTTTCCGGGTTGGAATGACGGACCCAGGCTCACGCGGTGGCTCGAAGTCGGGTCGTGGGTGCGCCGTGCGGCGGCGCGAGGCGAGCAGTCAGCGTTCCGCCTGGCCGAGCTGTCCCCGCCAGACTTGGTGGTGAAGCTGCACGTGTCGCCGGAGGTCGCCTCGCGTCGCAAGCCTGAGACGCCTCAAGAGCAGCTCCGGACCGGAATCGATATGGTCAAACGCATGCAGTTCCCCGGAACCACGCGCGTCCTCGACATCGATGCCGAACAGCCGCTCGACCAGGTGCTCCTGCAGGCGAAGCGAGCCGTTTGGGAGAGCATTTAGGGCTGCTTCGACTCGGAAACAGCAGCAATCACGTTAGGCGCAATCCCACACAAGAGGCATTCCGCACGGCACGACCGTTGCGTGGATGCTATACAATCGTACACCTTGGTGATTACGTAACATCATATCAGAGAACATGTTAGGATTCCTGGTGCAGTCCTAAACCGCTGCAATATCAGGACCGTTAGGGAATGTTCTGCAGCAGGCGCCACCTGCGGTTGGAGGGGACCGACGTTGACCTATCCGATGCAAAACAGGAACTTGTTGCGGACCTGCAACAGCCTGTGCCTCATTTCCAGGCGGGTGTTCTGATATGTGTGGTATTGCGGGTTTTTGGAATCGCCGCGGTCTGAACGAAGACCACGCGCGCGACTTCCTCACCGCCATGACGAACGTCATCCAGCATCGCGGCCCGGACGACTGTGGTTCCTGGCTCGACGCCGCTGCCGGGATCGCATTGGGATTCCGTCGTTTGTCCATCCTGGATCTGTCGCCCGCCGGGCATCAGCCGATGGAGTCGGCGACCGGCCGGTACGTGATCATCTTCAATGGCGAGATCTACAACTTCCAGGATTTGCGCCGCGAGCTGCTTGATCGGGGTCAACAGTTCCGGAGTCGCTCCGATACGGAAGTCTTGCTCGCAGCGGTGAGCGCCTGGGGGGTGCAAGCAGCGCTGCGGCGCTTCAACGGAATGTTCGCCTTCGCCCTGTGGGACCGCGAGCTGCGCACGTTGCACCTGGCGCGGGATCGAGCGGGCGAAAAGCCGCTGTATTACGGGTGGATGGGAGACACGCTGCTGTTCGGCTCGGAGCTGAAGGCGCTGCGGGCCCACCCATCGTTCCGCGGGGAAATCGATCGCAACGCGCTCGCGGCGTTCTTTCGCCGGGGGTACGTCCCAGGACCGTACAGCATCTACCTGGGCATCCAAAAGTTGCCGCCGGGAACGTCCCTGACGCTCCGTGCCGATCGACCTGTCGCGGAGATCGCGCCGGTCCCCTATTGGTCCGCGCGAGAAGTCGCCGAACGAGGAGTCGCCGAGCCGTTCGGCGGCTCCGCCGCGGAAGCGACCGAGCAGCTGCACGAGCTGCTGCGGGACGCGGTCAAGATCCGGATGGAAGCGGACGTGCCGCTCGGAGCATTTCTGTCCGGCGGCATCGACTCGGCCACCATCGTCGCCCTGATGCAAGCGCAGAGCACCACGCCCGTCAAGACGTTCACGATCGGTTTCCACGAGAGCAAGTACAACGAGGCGACGCAGGCCGCGGCCGTAGCCCGGCACCTCGGGACCGAGCACACCGAGTTGTACGTGTCACCGGCCGAGGCGCTTGCCGTGATCCCACGCCTGCCGATCCTGTACGACGAGCCGTTCGCCGACACGTCGCAGATTCCGACCTTTCTGGTCTCCGAGCTGACCCGGCGGCACGTCACGGTGAGCCTCTCCGGTGACGCCGGGGACGAGCTGTTCGCCGGATATCGACGGCACCGGCTCGGTCCGGCCATCTGGCGCGGCATCAGGCTGCTCCCGCTGCCGCTGCGCCGGGCTGTGGCGGCGGCGTTGCCGCACAATGGGACGACGCCCGGGCGTCTGGCCCGAACCGTCAATCGGCTCATGCGGCGCTGGACCGGCAAACGCAGTCTCGGCGAGCGGTTGCACCAGGCGGCCGAGATCCTGCCCGCCCCGTCGACGGAGGCGTTGTACCACTACATGATGTCGTTCTGGAAGCATCCCACGGAGCTGGTGCGCGGCGCCCGTGAGATGTTGCTGCCCGCGACCGACCCCAATCGCCGGGCCGATCTGCGCGGCATCCCCGAACATATCATGATGTATCTGGACCTCGTGGCCTACCTGCCTGACGACATTCTGGTCAAGCTGGACCGCGCGAGCATGGGCGTGAGTCTGGAGGCGCGAGTCCCACTCCTGGACCATCGAGTGATCGAGTTCGCCTGGCGCACTCCATTGTCGCTCAAGTTGCGCGGCGGTGTGGGCAAATGGCTGCTGCGGCAGGTGCTGTACCGGTACGTGCCACGGCAGCTGGTCGAGCGACCAAAGCACGGCTTCGGCATGCCGATCGCCGCCTGGCTGACCGGCCCGCTGCGCGACTGGGCCGAGGCCCTGCTCGACGAACGCCGGCTGCGCACCGAAGGGATGCTCGAACCCAACCTGATCCGGCAAAAGTGGGCGGCGCATCTATCGAATGAAACACGGTGGGACTACGATTTGTGGACGGTGCTCATGTTCCAGGCGTGGATGGAGAGCCGCACGCAGGTCGAGCAGCCAGCTCACGTCGCCTGACGTGCGCCTGTTCTTT
>JBOHST010000171.1:0-4345 GCA_050733375.1 Gemmatimonadales bacterium | reverse complement strand
CCGAATCTCGACTTCCCGAACTCACCGATCCGCCGCTGCGTCTCCGGCGCCACCAGCCAGTCGGCCAGGGCGCGCGCGCCCGCGACGTTCACCCGTGGGGCGTTGCGCGGGCTCACTTCCATCACGTGGTACACGTTGTAGAGCAGCGAGTCGCCCTCGACCAGCGGGAGGAGCTGCAGCCGGTCGCGCCAGGCGAGGTAGGTGGCGCGGTCGGTGATGGTGTAGGCGCGCTTCTCATCGGCCATCTGGAGGGTCGCGGCCATCCCCTGCCCTGACTCGAGGTACCACGGCGTCCCGCCTCCGGCCGGGGGTTCGAGTCCGGCACGTCGCCAGAGCCGCTGTTCGAGCTGATAGGTGCCCGACTGGTCGCCGCGCGAGACGAAGGCGCCGCGGCCGGCGCCGAGGCGGCGGATCGCCGCGAGCGCGTCGTTGAGCCCGCGCAGCCCCGCCGGGTCGGTGGCCGGACCGACGAACAGGAAATCGTTGTGCATCACGCGGCGGCGGTTCACCACAAAGCCCGAATCGGCTAGCACGCGCTCCGCGTCCGGTGCGTGGGCGAGCACCACATCGGCGTCGCCGCGGCGGGCCAGCGCGAGCGCCTGGCCGCTGCCGACGGCGATCACCTTCACCCGGAATCCCGTGCGGCGCTCGAACTCCGGCAGAATCGAGTCGAGCAGCCCGGCGTCCCGGGTGCTGGTGGTGGTGGCGAGGAAGATTTCGCGAGACTGGCCGGCGACGGTGTGGGGTGCCGCGAGCAGCGCGAGCAGCGCCCACACCGGCAGGCGCACGACCGTTCGCTTACAAGCGAAGCGCGTACTGGACCTTCACCAGCAGCTGATTGGACTCGAACGCGAGACGATTGTTGTCGTGCCGCAGCATGTTGTGGTTGAATACGACGAACAGGTCGCCCAGGGGATTGAAGGTCCAGCGCAGCCTCGTGTTCGTGCCGAGGTTGCGGCTTTCATTATCGTATTGCAGGAAGCTGCTGATCTGAAAGTCGGGGGAGTATTTGTACTCGATCCGGCCGGCGATCAGGTCGGTGGCGAAGTTCCCTTCCGGCAGCTTGACGGTGTTGCGCTCCCCGCTCACCTCGAACAAGAATGACGAGGACGGCTTGAAGGCAATCCTTCCTTCGATCGTGTTCAGCGTGCCCTGGTAAAAATCGCCATACGAAAAGGCAACCTCGCCGCTGACCATGCGTTTCTCGGCCGCCGCGACGGCGACGCGGTGCTGGGTCCACCGATACGTCCCCGGCTCGATGATGACTTCGTCGGCGATATCGAACGAGTCGGTGAGCTGTTCTCCTTCGGCCAGGATGCTGTACTCGATCCGGTCGCCGCTCTCGAACTGCCAGTCCAGCGGTTTCACCGTCCAGAGGTAACTCTCCCACTCGTTATTCAGGTCGCTCACCAGCAGGAGCGTCACTTCGTAGATCATCTGTCGGACCAGCGGCCACTCCGGTCGCGGCTTGAAGTCCCCACCGGCCGTCAGGATCCTGCCGGTGCGCGGCACAAACCCGAGGGAGGGCTGAAACGCATCGCCGATGCGCGTGTAGGCCAACGAGAGGTCCCACAAGTCGTTGGGGTATTCGATGCGGCCGCCATAAGCGACCTTGTCGCCCTGCAGATCGGCGCGATTGTTCGCCAAGCCCCACACGCCGACGAGCAGGTTCTTTTCATCCCCGAAGTTCGAGGTCCGGAACGTGAAATCCCCACCGGCCATCCAGCTGTCGGCGTTCCCCAGCTGATCGCCGAAGGTGGCCAGCACGCCCACCGACGATTCCTCCAGCACGTTCTGTTTGATGCGCACGGCACCCATCGTGGCTTCGGCCAGGAGACTGTCCACCGCTCCGGTGCGCACGGCCAGGGCGCCGATGTTGGTATTGCCGATCCGGCCGTTCACCTTGCCGCCGAACGTGATGGGTATCTGCTCCAGATCTTCTTCCTCGCCGGACACGCCGATGCGGCGCGTGAAAAAGGGCATGAGAAGGTCTTCGTCCAATCCCAACCCGAATTCGAAGATATCCGCGCCTTCGAGGAAGAACGGCCGCTTCTCCGGGAAGAAGACGTCGAACCGCGTCAGGTTGGTCTGCCGGGCATCCACCTCGGTCTCACCGAAATCCGTGTTGACCGTTGCCGAGGCCAGCAGATTGGAGCCGATTTTCTTGGTCACGTCGAGACTGACGTCACCGGTATACTCCCGGACCTCGGTCGGCGCGGGTCGGCTGGCGCTGCCGACGGTCGCGGGCCGGACGCTCAAGCCCAACCCGAACTCGAACGGCGGCAGATTGGTGAGCAGTCCGGCGTGACTGGTCTGGTAGATCTCATAGTCGCGGCTCGCGCCGGACCAACGACTGGTCTCCTGCAGCCGCTGGACGCGGCGTTGCACGTTGAATCCCCAGCCATTCAGGCCCTTCTTGAAGCTGAGGCTGCGGATCGGAATGCGGATTTCGGCGCTCCACCCACGGCCGTCGCGCGCGGTCCGGGCCTCCCACACCGCGTCCCAGTCGCTGTTGACGTCCTCCCCCTGTGCGATCACCAAACCGTCGAACCGCGCGCCGCTCGGGTTCACCGCAAACACGTAGCCGGAACGGCCGTCCTGGAATGCGTCCAGCACGATCACCACGTGATCTTCGAACTCGAGCTCGGCGTCGCGCGCCTTGGAATAGGCGACGATGCCCGCGGGGTTGGGGTCACGGGACAGCACCCCGATGACGATCTCGCCCGGGCTGGCCAACACCTTGACGACGGTCTGGCCCGCGGGAGCGCCGCCTTCCTCCGGCTCGATCGTGACGAGATTCACGATGGAGTCGGCCGCCCGCCACGCCGGTTCGTCGAGCTTGCCATCCAGATGGAAGTCTGAGTTGGGCAGCGCACCGGCGCTCAGCGTGAGCGCCGCGCCCTCGGCGGCTGCCGGCCCACCCTCGGCGGCAGCGGGAGCCGGCTCATCCTCCGCGGCCGAGTCCGCTGGCTGGTCTGCGGGAGTGGGCGCTTCCGGAGTCGCTGCCGCTGGCTCCGCTGGAGTGGCCGCGGGCGTTGCATTCGCCACGGCGGGCGCCGGTTCCGCATCGCCGCTCGTGACATTGAACGGCGCACTCATGGCCTTCGGGAGACCCGTCGCGGCCGCCAAGAGGAGGTAGCCGTTCGCCGCGTTGTCGATACTGAGGGTGGAGAACGTGGCGACTCCGGCCACCGCGTTGACCGTGCGCGTGCCGGCCAGGGCGGCCTCGCTGTCACCCGTCCCGGGAGCGATCGACAGCGTCACTCTCCCTGTGAAGCTCGTTGCCGTCCCACCCGATGCGTCACGCGCCATCACACGTATGGCGGGGCGGATCGTCGCTTCCTCCGCCGCGGCACTCGGCTG
Source organism: Gemmatimonadales bacterium (assembly GCA_050733375.1). Lineage (GTDB taxonomy): Bacteria > Gemmatimonadota > Gemmatimonadetes > Gemmatimonadales > GWC2-71-9 > DASTHG01. Next base: position 982 of record JBOHST010000171.1, on the reverse strand, counting down.
CACGGTGAACACCAGCTCGGTGGCAGCGCCCGCCGAGGCGGCGTCGGGCGCCGGTGGAGCGTTCGCCACGACGGGCGCCGGTGCCGCGTCGCCGCCCGTGATACTGAACGGCGCACTGGTTCCCGTGAGGCCAGCCGCGGCCGCCGAGAGGATGTAACCGGTCCCCGCGTTGTCGATGCTGAGATTGGAGAACGTCGCGACTCCAGCCACGGCGGTGACCGTGGTCGTCCCGGAGAGCGCGGCCTCGCCGTCACCCGTCCCCCGCATGATGGACAGCGTCACCGGTCGAGTGAATCGCCTGGCCGTCCGACCCGAGCGCTCTCGCGCCGTCACCTGCACGGCCGGCCGGATCGTCGCTTCTTCCCCCGCGGCACTCGGCTGTACTGTGAACACCAGCTCGATGCCGGCGACGTCGGGGAGGATGTTGAACGGGGCGCTCGTGCCTCCCGCGACGTCAGGCGCACGGGCCGAGAGCATGTACCCAACGCCCTCATCGTCGATGGCGAGGTTGGAGAACGTGGCGACGCCGTCCACGGCCGTCACTGTCTTGATCCCGAACAGCGCCGCTCCGCCGGCACCGGTTCCCGCGGTAATCGTCACCGTCACCCGTCCGGTGAAGCTCGTCGCGAGCTGGCCCGCGGAATCCCGCGCCTCTACCTCCACCGCCGGACTGATGATCGCCTGGGAGGTCGTGTGGCTCGGCTGCACGGTGAACACGAGCTGAGTCGCCGGCCCTTGCGCCCATGCCTTACTCGCTGCGAAGCAGGAGATCGTGAGACCGAGACAGAAGCGGAGAGTGCCGGGTGACTGCATGTGCAAAGGCCTTGTTAGAACGAGAACATGATGCCGACTTCGGGAGCGAAGTCGACCGCGTTGGTGGTGAGCCCCAAAGCGTTGTTGAGCTTGAGGATAGCGTGTGGACTGATAAACCACTGGACCTCGTTGAGCAGTGCTATTTCGTCGAGCTGATTGCCCTCGATGG
>JBOHST010000170.1:0-8328 GCA_050733375.1 Gemmatimonadales bacterium | reverse complement strand
GACGAGCCCTGTCAGTCGATTGACTACAAGCAAGCCCAGGCCCAGCGCCAGACGGTGACGATGGGCCCAAATCAGGGCCCGCGCTTCGCGCCAGGCCTCGGAGCTGATAGCTCGCCTTTTCTCTTCTGCCATGCCGGATGTTAGCTTGTGGACGGACCAGCCGTCCACCCGTCAGAGAACGCGAGGAACTCGTGAAACGTTCTACCCTCCTCACCCTGGCGGTCATCGCCGCCGTGGCGGCCCTCTTTTTTTACCTGACAACGGCTAAGGCCTCTACCACGTGTGTCGTCTGCATGACCTACAAGGAGAAAACGAATTGCGCGAGCGCCGTCGGGGTCACGGAGCAGGTTGCGAGGGAAGGTGCCCAAACCACCGCGTGCGGCCCGATTGCGTCCGGCATGGACGAGAGCATTGCGTGCGGGCGCACGCCGCCGACATCGGTGCAGTGCCGCACGCGCTAGCGTGTGGCGCGGCGCGAGCCTAGAGGGCGATGTCCGATTTCCACCTACCCAGCGCCACGCTGCCCGCCCGGCTGACCCTCACGCACGGGCAACCACGCGCCGGGACGATCTACCTCGGCGCCCGCGTGCCGCATCATGACGGCGCGGAGACCCCGCTCGAAATGCTCAACCGGCGGGATGCCTTTTTTCCGTTCCGAGCCGCCGACGACGAAGCGGTGCTGCTCGTGGCCAAACGGCAGACGATTGCGGTGGCCGTCGACCGCGCCCCGATCCTCGATCCGGACCGGCTGTCGGCCGCCAAGGAGCTGCGGCTCGAGCTGGTCCTCGACAACGGCGCCACGCTCGCCGGGTGGGCGAGCGTGGAGCTTCCCGAGGACCAGTCCCGGCCGCTCGACTACCTCAATGCCGGTCCGGAACCCTTCTTCGTGATCACTACCGACGAGAGCACCCATTACGTGAACCGCGCGCATGTGCTATTCGCGCGCCCCCGGGACTGACCGGTGGCACGCCTCGATCCGTTCGTCGACGTCCTGCTCCGCGAGCAGGGCGACCAGCTCTACCTGCTCCCCGACGAGCCCGTCACCATGGTGAAAGACGGGAAGCCCCGAAAGGTGAGCAAGCAGCCCCTCACCGACGCGCACATCTACGCGCTGCTGGCCGAAGTCGCGCCGTCGGACGCCGCCGACAAGATCGACCGGCACGCCGATGCCGAGTTCGACTATGTGGCGGACCGGGGGCTGGTACGCATCCACATAGTGCCGGAGACCGGGCGGCTGACCGCGGTGATCTCGCCGGCGTTGCGCCAAGCGCGACCTGCTCCGGAGCCAGACCATACACCCACCGGACCGCGCCGTGTGGTCCCACCGACCCCCAAACCGGCCAAGTCGGTGGGCCCCCCACCGCGCCCTCCACGGCCGTCGGCGATCGCCGCCGCGCCGCTGATCGAGAGCCCGGTGGCGACGCCCGAACCCGCCCCGCAAGGAGCCTTGCCGGGCGAGTTCGCCGACGACCAGTATCGGGCAGCCGAGGCCCGGCTTGTCGAGCTGCTCAAGACGCTCGTCAAATCGGGGGCGTCCGACCTGCACCTGCGCGTGGGAGAACCGCCGATCTTCCGCACCGACGGCGAGATTAAACGTCAGCCTGGCGCTGCGGTGATCGCCGACCAGCTCGCCCTGCTGCTCCTCGCTATCATGCCGGAGCGCAGCCGCGGCGAATGGAACGAAACGGGCGACGCGGATTTCGCCTACGAGATCGCCGATCTGGCGCGCTTCCGGGTGAACGCGGCGCGCGACCGCAAAGGTCCGGTGGCGGTGTTCCGGGTGATCCCCGCCAAGGTGGTGACCGTCGAAGAGATGGGCCTGTCGAAGGAGATCCAGCAGCTCTGCTTTCTGAAGAAGGGCCTGGTCCTGATCACCGGCCCCACCGGCTCAGGGAAATCCACCACCCTGTGCGCGCTGATCGACCTCATCAACCGAGAGCGTACCGACCACATCATCACGATCGAGGACCCGATCGAATTCGTGCATGAAAACAAGCGCTGTCTCATCACCCAGCGCCAGGTCCACCTGCATACGGAAAGCTTCAAGACCGCCCTGCGCTCGGCGCTGCGCGAGGACCCGGACATCGTGCTGGTGGGAGAGATGCGCGACCTCGAAACGATTGCGATTGCGATCGAAACGGCGGAGACGGGACATCTCGTGTTCGGCACGCTACACACCACCACCGCCGCCTCCACGGTGGACCGGATCATCGATCAGTTCCCCGCCGACCGCCAGTCGCAGATCCGGGTGATGCTCTCGGAGTCGCTGCGCGGGGTCATCTCTCAGACGCTGTGTAAGAAGATCGGGGGTGGGCGGGTCGCCGCGCGGGAGGTGCTGCTCTCCACGCCTGCGATCTCGAACCTGATCCGCGAAGCGAAGATTTTCCAGATCCCCTCGATCATCCAGACCAGCCGGAAGTTGGGGATGGTCACGCTCAACGACGCCTTGCTCGAGCTGGTCGAAAAGAAGCTGATCGAGCCCGACGAGGCCTACGTGCGGGCGGTCGAGAAAGCGGGAGTGCTCCAGACCCTCAAGGCAAAAGGCTACACCCCCGCCGCGGCGGGGTAGCCGTGGCCCCGCTCACACCGATCGCAATGGCCCTCCAGGTGCTGGATGCCCATGTTTGACAACCGTGTCGCACCCCCTACCTTCAGCCACGTCAAGTAGTTAGACCGCAATTCGCCAACAATGTTTCAGCGGGAGGTGGTGCGCAATGCCACGGACCGTGGTGGGCGGCCTGATTCAGATGTCCAACCCGGTCAACGACCCGGCGGCGTCCGTCACCGGGATCCGCGACGCGATGCTCAAGAAGCACCTCCCGTTCATCGAAGCAGCCGGCAAGAAGGGCATCCAGATCCTCTGTCTCCAAGAGGTCTTCAACGGGCCCTATTTCTGTCCCTCGCAGGACGCCAAGTGGTGCGACATCGCCGAGCCCATACCGGGGCCGACGATCGAGCTGATGCAAGGACTCGCCAAGAAACACGCGATGGCCATCATCGTGCCGATCTACGAGCGGGAAATGGCCGGGGTCTACTACAACAGCGCCGCCGTGATCGACGCCGACGGCAGCTACCTCGGGAAGTACCGCAAGAACCATATTCCCCACACGGCCGGTTTTTGGGAGAAATTCTTCTTCAAGCCGGGGAACCTCGGATATCCGGTCTTCAAGACCCGCTATGCGACGATCGGCGTGTACATCTGCTACGATCGCCACTTTCCCGAGGGCGCCCGGCTGCTGGGCCTGCACGGCGCCGAGATCGTGTTCAACCCTTCCGCGACGGTGAAGGGGCTGTCGCAGTACCTCTGGAAGCTCGAGCAGCCCGCCCACGCCGTCGCCAACGGCTATTTCATGGGGTGCATCAATCGGGTCGGCACCGAAGCCCCCTGGAACATCGGCCAGTTCTACGGGACGAGCTATTTCGTGGATCCGCGCGGCAACTTCCTGGCCCAGGGCAGCGAGGATAAGGACGAGCTGGTGACCGCGGAAATGAACCTCGAGATGATCGAGGAGGTACGGCGCACGTGGCAGTTCTACCGCGACCGGCGGCCCGAAACATACGAGGACATGGTGAGGCAACTGCCGTGAAAAACTGTGCGTGGTGCGTAGTGGGTTGTTCAATCCGGAGAGGTAGTCAACGTACGCGTACGATGGCTGAGCTCCGTCACAAACAACGCTCAACGCACTACGCACACCTTCGTCGACCGACGCCATGCCGCTGCTAGTCAAATCCGGCCGCATCATCACCGCCACCGACGACTACCCCGCCGACATCTACTGTGCCGGCGAAACGATCACCCGCGTAGAGCCGGCGATCGATCCGAAGACGTTGCCACCCGCGACAGAGGTCGTGGACGCGGTCGGGAAGTACGTCTTCCCCGGATTCATCGACCCGCACGTCCATATCTACTTGCCGTTCATGGGCACCTATGCGGCCGACGACTATGCGTCCGCGAGCCAGGCGGCGCTGGCGGGAGGGACCACGACGCTGATCGAAATGATCTGTCCGGGACCGGCGGATGAGCCGTTCGAGGCGTTCGAGCTGTGGCGCTCCAAAGCGCACGGCCTCGCGGCGGTGGATTACACGTTCCATATGTCGGTCGTTCGCTTCGAGGAGCATGTGCGGGAGCAGTTCCACAAAATCGTCGCGAGCGGCGTGGCCTCGTTCAAGGTGTTCCTCGCGTACAAAGGGGCGCTCAACCTCTCGGATGAGCACTTGTTCGCGGCGATGAAGCTGGCGAAGGAGCTGGGCGTGATCGTCACGGCGCACTGCGAGAACGCCGACGCGATCGACGCCTTGCAGAAGGCGCTGCTCGCAGCCGGGAAATCCGGTCCCGAGTGGCACGGGCCCTCCCGTCCGCCCACCGTGGAAGCCGACGGCGTGCATCACCTGTGCAGCTTCGCGGAGCTGCTCGGCACCCATGTCTACACCGTCCACACGTCGTGCGACGCCGCCGTGCGGGAAGCGCTCGCGGCCCGCTACCGCGGGGTGAACGTCTGGATCGAATCCGTCATTCCACACTTTCTGTTGGACGAGACTTACGCCGAGCGGGACGGCTTCGAAGGGGCGAAGTACGTGATGTCACCGCCCTTGCGGGCCAAGGCGAACCAGGAAGTGTTGTGGAACGGAGTGAAGTCCCGCGCCATCAGCACCATCGCCACCGATCACGCGCCGTTCAGCTTCAAGGGTCAGAAGGACATGGGCAAGAATGCGTTCACGCAGATCCCCAACGGGATCCCGAGCGTGCAGGAGCGGGTCGACCTGGTTCACACCTACGGCGTCGCGATGGAGCGGATGTCGTTGCACGCCATGGTCGATGCGTGCAGCACCCAAGCCGCCCGATTGTTCGGGTTGTACCCCCGCAAGGGGACCATCCAGATCGGTAGCGACGCGGATCTCGTCGTCTACGATCCCGCCTACCGTGGCACGTTCGGCAAGCACGGGAGCTATTCGAAGGTGGATTACAACGCCTACGAGGGATGGGAGCGACTCGGCCGCCCGAGCGTCGTCACCGTGCGCGGGGCGATTCAGGTGAAGGACGGTGAGTTCGTGGGGACGGTCGGGCGCGGGCAGTTCCTGGCGCGGGAGGCGACGCATTGAAACAAGTCGTCAGCGGTCAGTCATCAGTCGTCAGCTGTCGCGGTGTGGCGCCGGCATTCGCTGCACCCAGGCGATCCTTGATGGCTGAGGACTGACGACTGATGACTGACGACTCTTGTTGATCCTATGAGCGATTTCTCGACTCCGGACCCCCGCCTCTCCAACGCCGACCTGCTCCCGGTGCCGGCCGAGCGCCGCACCTGGAACTGGTGGCACATCGCCGCGCTGTGGATCGGAATGGCGATCTGTATCCCCACCTACACGCTCGCCTCGAGTCTCGTGGACCGCGGGTGGACGTGGCAGGCGGCGGTCGGCGCGGTGGTGCTGGGCAACGTGGTCGTGCTGTTGCCGATCGCGCTCAACTCGCACGCCGGCACGCGCTACGGCATCCCATTTCCGGTAATGGCGCGGGCGTCGTTCGGGGTGTTCGGGGCCAACGTCCCCGCCCTGCTCCGAGCGCTGGTCGCCTGCGGCTGGTTCGGTATCCAGACGTGGATCGGCGGGTGGGCCATCTTCAAGCTGCTCGAGGTGCTGTGGCCGGGCATCGCGACGCTGCCGCGCGTGCTGCCCGAGTTCGTCGGCCTCGGCACCGGCGAGTTCCTGTGTTTCATGTTGTTCTGGGGCATGAACGTGTGGATCGTGTGGCGCGGCATGGAGTCCATCAAGTTCCTCGAGACCTGGGGGAGCCCGTTCCTGCTGGTGGTCGGGGTCGCCCTGCTGGTCTGGGCCTGGGCGCGCTCGGGTGGGATCGGGCCGATGCTCGAGAATCCCGGCGGATTGCCGGATCGGCGGATGGGCGGATGGAGTAGCCTTTTCGGAGCGGGACTGACGTCAGCCGTCGCATTTTGGGGGACGATGGCATTGTCGATCCCCGACTTTTCCCGCTTCGCCAAGAGCCAGAAGGACCAGGTGGTGGGCCAGGCGGTGGGGTTGCCCGGCATGATGGCGCTGTTCGCCTTCATCGGCGCCGCGGTGACCAATGCCACCGCGGTGATCTTCGGCGAGCGGATCGCGGATCCGGTGGCGCTGTTGGCGCGCATCGGCGGCCCGCTGATGATCATCCTGTCGATGGCCGGCCTGACCGTGGCGACCCTGACCACCAACATCGCGGCCAACATCGTGGCGCCGGCCAACGGGTTCTCGAACCTCGCGCCCAGTCGCATCTCGTTCAAGACGGGCGCCATGATCACCGCCGTGATCGGCATCGTGATGCTCCCCTGGCGACTCTACAACGACGCCGCCGCATACATTTTCACCTGGCTGATCGGGTACGGCGCGCTCTTGGGACCGGTCGCCGGCATCATGATCGCCGACTATTTCCTGGTGCGACGCGGGCATCTGGTGATCGACGACCTGTATCGCCGCGGTGGGGTGTACGAATATCAGGGCGGCGTGAACTGGATCGCGATGGCGGCTCTGGGGCTTGGGGTGCTGCCCAATCTCCCCGGGTTCATCGCCGCACTGACCGGCGCGGCGGCGACACCGCTGTTCGCGGCCATCTACAACTGGGCCTGGTTCGTCGGCTTTGGGAGCGCGGTGGTCGTCTATCTCGTAGGGATGAAAGCGTTCAGCCGTCAGCCATCAGGCGTCAGCGCACATGCCACCTGAAGCCGCCGCCACCCTTTCCGACGCTCAGCTCGAGCGGAACTTCGCCGACATCGCGCCACCGCTAACCGCCGACTACGCCCTGCTCGAAGCGCACAAGTGCCTGTTCTGCTACGACGCGCCATGCACGATCGCCTGCCCGACGCACATCGACGTGCCCGCGTTCATCAAGAAGATCGCGACCGGCAATTTGCGCGGGGCGGCCCGCGTCATCCTTGACGCGAATCCGTTCGGGCACTCGTGCGCCCGCGCCTGTCCGGTGGAGGTGCTGTGCGAGGGCGCCTGCGTCCTGAACGCGCGAGACGAGCAGCCGATCAAGATCGCGCTGTTGCAGCGCCACGCCACCGACTACGTGCTCGAGCGAAACATCCGGCTGTTCCAGGCCGGGGCGTCGAACGGTAAGCGCGTGGCCATCGTCGGCGCGGGCCCCGCGGGGCTCTCCTGCGCCCGCGACCTGCGCCGCTGGGGCTACGCGGTGACGGTGTTCGAGGCGAAGCCGCAGCCCGGCGGGCTCAATACCTACGGCATCGCCGAGTACAAGATGACTCCCGCCGTGGCGCTCGCCGAAGTCCAGGACATCCTCGATCTGGGCGTCGAGCTCAAGACCGGCGTCACCGTCGGTCGCGACCTGCCGTTCGAGCGGCTGCTGGCGGATTACGACGCGGTGTTCGTCGGCATCGGGCTGGGCCTGACGAAGTCCCTGGGCATCCCGGGTGAATCCCTGCCCGGCGTGGTGGACGCCCTGACGTTTATCGAGCACCTGAAGACCCATCCGTATCGCGAGACGCGTGTGGGACGGCGGGTGGCCGTCGTCGGCGCCGGCAACACCGCGATCGATGCCGTGACCCAGGCCAAGCGGCTCGGCGCCGAGCGCTCGACGATCGTCTATCGCCGGGGCGAAGCCGACATGCCGTGTTTCCGGTACGAGTACGAGCTGGCCAAGGTGGACGGGTGTCAGTTCCGCTTCCATTGCCGGCCCACCCGGATCCTCGGCAGCGCGCGGGTCGAGGGGCTCGAGGTCGAGACGCCCCACGGTACCGAAACGATCGACTGCGACATGGTCATCACCGCCCTCGGCCAGGCGGCGCGCGACGAGTTCCGGGTGCCCACCGATCACCCGAAGGTGTTCGTCGGGGGAGATTACGCGAGCGGCGGCGCCGAGATCGTCAACGCGGCCGCCGAGGGAAAGCAGGCGGCGGCGGCGATACACCAATTGCTGAGCCGCGATTTCATCACAGGCTGAAGCCTGTGCCCGCCATGCACTGTGCTTAAGCACAGTGTGGTGCGGGCCCACCCTTCAGGGTGGGAACAGGAGGAGCGACACGTGGCAGACCTGAGGACCAACTTCGCGGGCATCAAATCGCCCAACCCCTTCTGGCTCGCCTCCGGGCCCCCCACCAACACCTATGGACAGGTGGCGCGGGCATTCGACCTCGGCTGGGGCGGCGCCGTGTGGAAGACCGTCGGCGAGCCGATCATCAACGTGTTTTCCCGCTATGGGTCGGTGGACCTCGGGTCGACGCGGATGATGGGGTTCAACAACATCGAGTTGATCAGCGACCGGCCGATCGAGGATAACCTCAAGGAGATCGCCGAGGTCAAGCGCAATTACCCCCGCCACCC
>JBOHST010000169.1:0-12645 GCA_050733375.1 Gemmatimonadales bacterium | reverse complement strand
ACCCCGGAGCAGATGCCCGCGCTCAAGCTGGCAGGCGTGGTGGACGCGGGAGCCAAGGGGTTCGTCCGTTTTCTCGAGGGGGTGAAACGGCTCATCGAGGAGGGGACGCTCGCGCAGGGGGCGGTGGACCGGCTGGAGGTTCCGAACGCGGCTGCGCAAACGGACGTGGCGGAGGGGCGGGACTTCCAGTTCTGTACCGAAGTGCTGGTTCGCGGCGCCGCGCTGCCCGCCGTGGCGGAGGTCCGCCGGGCGCTGCGGGAGCTGGGGGGATCGATCGTCGTGCTCCAGACCGGGAACCTCCTCAAGGCCCACGTCCATACCGACGCGCCGGATGCCGTGTTCACCCTCGGTGCCTCCTGGGGCGTGCTGGAAACCACGAAGGCCGAGGACATGCGGGCCCAACACCGCGCGCTCCAGACCAAGCGACCGCTCGCGTTTATCACCGACACGGCCTGCGACCTCCCCGACTCCACCGTGTTCGAGCACGCGATCGGCCTCGTGCCCACGCAGCTCGTGTTGGGAGATCACGTGTATCGCGACCGCCTCGAAATGACGGCCGCGGAATTCTTCGCGCGGATCCGGGCGGGCGAGGACGCGAGTACCTCCCAACCCGCCCCGCAGGCATTCGTCGCGGCGTTCACCGATGCGCTGCGCGGGGCGGAGCGGGTCGTGGCCGTCGTCCTGTCCAAGGCGCTCTCGGGGACGTTCGCGAGCGCCGAACGCGCGGCGAAACAGGTCGCGGCCGAAGCCATCATCCTCGTCAACAGCCGCGGGGCGTCGCTGACGCAGGGCCTGCTGGTGGTGCGTGGCGTGGAGCTCGCCGCGGCCGGCTGGGACGCAGCGGCCATCGCGCGGGAGCTCGAGCGGGTGCGCGATCAGTCGGGGGGGTTCTTCACGGTAGACAATCTCGAGCGTCTCATCCGGTCCGGCCGGGTTGGACGGCTGCGCGGATGGCTCGGCACGAGGCTCAACGTCAAACCGATCATGGCGCTCACCAAGGACGGGCGGGCGGAGCCGGTGGATCGGGCACGAGGGCGCGACGCCGCGCGGGCGCGGATTCTGGGCCGCCTCGACGCCGTGCTGACGCCCCGCCCTGCGGAGCTACGACTGGGCGTGGCACACGGCGATATCCCCGAGTTCGCGGCTGAGCTGGCCGCGGAGCTCGACGCGCGCTACCACCCCAAACAGCTGCTCGTGAGCCCGATCACGCCGGTGATCGCCGCGCATGCCGGCATTGGCGCCTGGGGTGTGTTCTATCAGGTCGAGGACGGAACAAAGGGGTGAGGCGCACGCTATGAATAAGAGCCGGGGGCGTTCCTCGCGCGGTGGCGCGCGCCGCCATCCCGACGGGTTGCGCCACATTGTCGCCGCGTTGGCGGACCGCAAAGCCGTCGACCCGTTAGTGCTCGATTTGCGGGGCCTCTCCGGGGCGACCGACTATTTTGCCATCGCCTCGGGCACGTCCGATGCGCACGTGCGCGGCATGGCCGAGCACCTGATGGCCCGGCTGCCGCCTCACCACGTGGAAGGTCTTGCGCAAGGACGCTGGGTGCTTCTCGATTATGTCGACGTCGTCGTACACCTGTTTCACCCCGAGCTGCGGGCGTTCTACCAGCTCGAACGCTTATGGGCCGACGCGCCGCCCGTGACCCTCGGCGAGGTCGGAATCGCCGGCTAGAGAAAGGAACGGAGCACCGTATGCAGCGGATGGCGAGGACACTCGGTGTGGCGGCGGCCGCTGCGGCGGCCATGCTGGTTGGCGCGACAGCGGCAACGGCGCAGTACTTCGGCCAGAACAAAGTCCAGTACCGCTCGTTCGACTTCCAGATCATCCGAACCGAGCACTTCGAGGTGTACTACTACGGCGAGGAGCGCGCCGCCACGCTCGACGCCGCCCGCATGGCCGAGCGTGGCTACGCGCGACTCTCCTCGGTGCTGCATCACCAGTTTCAGACCCGCAAACCGATCATCCTGTACGCCTCCCACAGTGACTTCGAGCAAACCAACGCGATCGCGGGCGAGCTGGGTGAGGGCACCGGTGGGGTGACCGAGTTTTTCAAGCACCGCATGGTGCTGCCGTTCACCGGGTCGTATGCCGACCTGGAGCACGTGTTGCAACACGAGATGGTGCACCAGTTCCAGTACGACGTGTTTTCGAGCGGCCGGATCGGCGCCGGCGTGCAAACCCTCCTGAACGTGAACCCCCCACTGTGGTTCATGGAAGGCATGGCCGAGTATCTGTCGCTCGGGCCGATCGACCCGCACACCGCCATGTGGCTGCGGGACGCGGCGCTGGAAGGCAACCTGCCCACGATCGAGCAGCTGACCTACAACCCGCGGATCTTCCCCTACCGCTTTGGGCACGCCATTTGGTCCTACATCGGAGAAAAGTGGGGCGACGAGGTTATCGGTGAGATCCTGCAGGCATCGACCACCTCCGGCGTCGAGGGAGCCATCAAGCGGGCGCTCGGCGTGACGCTGGAAGAGCTCTCCCACGACTGGCGGGATGCGGTGCAGACGACGCTCCTGCCGCAGCTGGGGGATCACTACCGCGCCCGTCGCATCGCGCAACCGCTGCTGACCGAGCGTCGTTCCGGGGGCCGCCACCACCTGGCTCCAGCGCTGACGCCTGACGGGCGCGAAATCGCGTTCTTCGGCGAGCGCAATTCGTTCTTCATCGATCTCTACCTGGCCGATGCGGAAACCGGACGCACCAAGCGGCGGCTCGTCAAGTCGACCATCAACTCGAACTACGAAAGCCTGCGGTTCGTCAATTCGTCCGGGTCGTTCTCGCCCGACGGACGCTTCTTCGCGATTACCGCCAAGCGGAAGCAACAGGAAGACCTCGTGATCCTCGACGTAAAACGCGGGCGCGAGGAGCGGCGCATCGAGGTCCCGCTGAACGGACTCGAAACGCCATCGTGGTCCCCCGACGGCCAGCAGCTCGTTTTCATTGGGTTCGATGGCGGGCTGTCGGATCTCTTCATCATCAACCGGGACGGCACCGGCCTGCGCCGCCTCACGAACGACAAGTTCGGCGACGCGCAGCCCACCTGGTCGCCCGACGGCAAGACGATTGCGTTCACCACCGACCGCGGGGGGCTGACCGATTTCGACAAGCTGCGCTTCGGGAACATGCGCCTCGCCCTGTATCATCTCGATTCGGGCGTGATCGAGCTGCTCGGCCACATGGATCAGGGCAAGAACATCAATCCCATGTGGGCGCCCGATGGGCGTTCGTTGGCGTTCGTCTCCGATCGCACCGGCATCAGCAACCTGTTCCTGTATGAGCTGGGCGACGGGACGCTGTACCAGTTGACCGATGTGTTTACCGGAGTGACGGGAATCACACCGATGTCACCCGCCCTCTCGTGGGCCCGCCAGGCGGACCGGCTGGCGTTCGCCTACTATGAAGAAGGTGAGTACAACGTGTACGCGATCGACAACCCCCGGTCGCTCCGGCGCCAGCCGTACCAGGATCGCCCCGTCCCGGGCCCAGTGTCCCTGCTGGCCGGCGCCGTCCGGCGTGATTCACTTCGAGCGCCGCTGACCGACAGCGCCACGTCGACCCCGGCCCAGCCGCCCGGATCTGAGGGCTCTGTGTCGGTGTACCGCCCCGCGACCGGCGGTTTCCGGCCGTCGAGCGGGGCGCCAGAGGCCGCCGAATCCTCGGCCGCCGTCGCCCCCGTGTCGGTGCGCAGCCTGCTCGACTCGGCGACGCTGGCGCTCCCGGATACCACCGAGTTCTCGGTGCGGCCCTACCGCGTCCGGTTCACCCCCGACTACACCGCGCGGCCCACCATCGGATACGCCCGTGACAACTTCGGGCGTGGGTTCTTCGGCGGCGCGGCGGTTTCGCTGTCCGACATCCTGGGGGATCACACCCTCCAGTTCGCCGGGGCGGTGAACGGCCGCATCACCGAAGCGCAGATCTTCGCCGCCTACATCAACCAGCGGAAACGGTTGAACTGGGGCGTCGGCGGCTCCCAGACGCCGTACTATTTCTTCATCCCGAGCACCGTCGACCTGGTGCCCATCAACGGCGGCCCGGATAGCGCGATCGTCTATAACTTGCAGCTGCGTCGCTTCGTGGTGCGGGAATTGTTCGTCGAATCCTACTACCCGTTCAATCGCTTCACCCGAATCGAGCTGGGGGTGCACGGCGTGGCCCTGGGAATTTCCACGCTGACTCTGTCCGACGCCTACGACCTCCAGACGGGCCAATACATCGGGTCGGCTGAGACCACCTCGGACGAGAGCTCCCTCGGATACGCGCAGCCCAGCATCGCGTTCGTCCACGACAACGCCCTGTTCAGTTTCGTGGGACCGTTCTCAGGGACCCGATCGCGCTTTGGTGTCTCCCCCACGTTCGGTGGGGAGCGATTCACCAACGTCGTCGCCGACTACCGGCGCTACCTGTTCTTCCGGCCATTCACGTTGGCGTTCCGCGGAATGGTGTACGGCAATTTCGGCCGGGACGCCGAGCTGTTCCCGATCTACCTTGGCAGCACCGACCTGATCCGCGGCTACACCTCGGGCTCGTTCCGCAACAACGAGTGCCTTCAGACCCCCTCCCTGCCAACCGGGTTCACCGGGTGCCAGGGGCTGGACCAGCTTATCGGGTCGAAAATCGCGATTGCCAACGTGGAGCTGCGCTTCCCGCTCACCCGCAGCCTCGTGCTCGGGTTCCTGCCGATCGGCCTGCCGCCGATCGAGGGAGCCTTGTTCTACGACGCCGGCGTGGCCTGGAGCACGGGCAATACCGTGAAGTGGAGCCGCAACGCTACCGATGACCCCCTGCTGGTGCGGGCCCCGGTCCGCAGCTATGGGTCGTCGATCCGGGCGAACCTGTTCGGGTGGGTGATCTTGCGATTCGACTATACGAAGCCGCTGGATCGGGATCGCAACAAGGCCTATTGGACGGTAAGCCTCGGCCCGACGTTCTAACTCCGCGCCGCATAGCCACTTGCATTGGCCCCGCCGGGTTTCTATCTTGCGGCGAGGCCAATTGCTTTCCCTTCGGTCTTTCCCCCTCCTCACCGCACTGGCGCTGTGGGGCTGTCGGCCCCAAGCGCCGGGTGGATCGTCGTCGCAATCCGTTGCAGCACCGTCACTTCGGCCGACGACCGGCCCTCCGGGTCGGCACGCCGCCTTCGCCATTCGGGTCCCCATTGAAGGCGGCGTACCGCGGCTGTATCAGCTGCCCTCGCTCACCGAATGGCCTACCCCGCTCCGCGGCAAGCTGGCCGGCGTAGAGCAGCTGCTGGGGGTCGACCCCGAGGCAGCGGAGCTATTCGTTCGAACCGGGCAGCGCGAAGTACTCGCCCTCGACCTCGACGGCGATCGCATCGACACCGTGGCGACCGACGTGCAGATCGCTACCCTGGGACCGGACGGCACCCTGTTCGCGGTGGACGGCAGGCGCCGAGTGACGACGCTCTCGCGACGCGTCCGACTCACCTGGCCGCATCCCCTGGAAGGCGATCCGCGCGACCTGTTCGGAGCCTCGAACGAACGCCTCGTCGCCATGGTCGGAGGAGAGCGGCCCGCCCTCGTCGTGGTAGCCGCCGATCAAGCCGCAGCCACGCGCCCACTGCCCGACAACGGGACTGTGACCGCCAGTCGCTGGGGCGATCTCGTCGCCGTGGCGGGGGATTCCGGCGTCACCCTGTTCGACCCGCTGGGCCGTCGAGAGCCCGGCTTCGTCGCGATCCCCGATCACCCCCGCGCACTCGTGTTCTCGCCCTCCGGACACCGGGTGTACGTCGGCGTCCGGGCCAGGCTTGGTCTTGCCGTGATCGATCGCTATGCGTTGCGAGAGATCGACGGGGTGGCGCTCCCGATGCCGGCCGCCGCGCTGCGGCTCGATCCGTTCGGCCAATGGCTCATTGCCCGGCCCACGGTCGGGGACAGCGCCTGGGTCGTCGATCTGTCGATCAAGCGGCTGGTGGGCGGATTCCCGACCTCGTGGCGGGCCGACCTGCCGACCGTCTCACCGGACGGCTCGTTGCTGCTGCGCCGCGGCGACGATGTCGTCGCCGTGCGGCCCGACTCGCTCATGGTGACGGGACGTGTGGCTGGCGGCGCGTCCGACCTGTGGGTGACCACCGACTGGACGCCGCGCGGGGCGCGCTCCGCCACGGACGCCACTGCGGCGGGTGCCGACGAATCGGTGGGCGGCGAGGGACCGCTCTACGTTCAGGTGTCGGTGTCGCGCAACCAAACGTGGTCCGGGCAGATGGCCGACCAGCTCATCCGGGCCGGCCTGCCCGCCAAAGTGCTCCCACCCGCGACGGCCGACGAAGGGTTTCGCGTAGTCCTCGGACCGTACAAGACCCGTACCGAGGCGGAAGCCATCGGCAAAAAGCTGGGTCGCCCGTACTGGATCTATCATCCCGACCAGTGACGCTCCGCGCGCTGCCCCGCTCACGGCTCGACCGCGTGCTCCCGCCCCTGCTGCGGGATTGTGCGCTGGTGGCGATCGTGCCGGTCGCTGATCACGCGCATTGGTCGGCCGAAGCGGCCTGGGCCGTGGCGCGCGCCGCCACCGTCGGCCTGCAGAATGAGCGCCGCGCCGTTGCGCTCGTGGATCTGTGTCTCGAATCACCGCTGTTGCACGAGGCCAGAGCGATCGCTCGGTCACCGGGAATCGCCGAGGCGTTTGCGTCCGACGCCCCGCTCACCGATGTGGCCCACGACGTGGACGGCGTCTACTTCCTCCCGGCGGGATCCGAAGTCCAGGAACCCGACGCGGTACGTCGCTCGCAGCGTTGGAGCCGGCTGCAGGCGGGATTCCGCAGTGAAGGGGCGCTGCTGTTGGTCTGTCTTCCGGCCGAACGCCTCCAGGAACTGGGAGCGGTTCCGGACGGAGTGGTCGCGCTGGCGCCCCTGGGGATGGACCTCGGTTCTCCTTCCGGTCGCTCGATGCTGGCGGCGCGAGAGCGGGGTGTCGAGCTGATCGGCGTCGTGCGCGAGCGGTGGACCGGGTCGCAGCCGGCGTCGCTCCCCTCGACGCGCCCGCGTCGAGTGCGACCCGCCGTGGTGGCGGCGGGTGCCGCGCTCGCGATTGTGAGCGTCGCCCTGCTCGCCACGGCCAAAGAGGCCTTCAAACAGGACCCGGGACCCCGTCCCGCCGCAGCGGATTCCACCGTCGACCCGAGGCCGGTGGCGGTGCCGGTATTGCTCAGCGCGGATTCTGGCGCCTGGACGCTCCAATTCGCCGCCTACGGTGAGCCCGAGCGCGCGCTGGCCCACGTCGACCGCCTCGTCGCCGCGGGACTGCCGGCGTTCGTGAGTCCGCACTCCCCCGACTCTTCGGGAGCGGTGTGGTATCGCGTACTCGCCGGCGCCTACGCCACGCGCGCGGCAGCGGCGGAAGCGCGCCAGGAGTGCTGGAGCCGCGGCCTCGCCGCACCCGGTGAAGGGAAGCTGCTGCTGGCGCCGTACTCACTCGCGCTGAGAAACCCCGCGGACGGGGCGCGGCTGCGGGCCACCGGCCTGGCCCCGGTGCGCTGGGGCAAGCGCGGCCCGGTCCTGGTCGGGGCCTTCGAGCATCCCGAGCAGGCCGCCGTCGCCCGCGCCGCACTGGAACGCGCCGCTATCGCCACGACCCTCATCACCAGAACGGAACCGACTCCATGATGCTGAGCCGACTCGAGCTGGTGGGCTTCAAGTCCTTCGCCGGATCGGTAGAGCTGCCCTTCGATCTCGGCGTGACCGCGATCGTCGGTCCGAACGGCTGCGGGAAATCCAACATTTCCGATGCGGTCCGGTGGGTGCTGGGTGAGCAGTCGCCGCGGCTGTTGCGCGGCGGCAAGATGGAAGACGTGATCTTCCAGGGCTCGACCGGGCGCCGCCCCGTGAACGTCGCCGAAGTCTCGCTGGTGTTCGACAATTCCGACGGGACCCTGCCGATCGCCTATCAGGAAGTCGTGATTACCCGGCGGCTGTCGCGCTCGGGGCAGAGCGACTACCTGTTGAACCGCTCCTCGGTGCGGCTGCGCGACATTCAGGACCTGCTGCGCGGCACTGGGCTTGGCGCGGATGCCGGGGTCGTGATGGAAGCTAAGATGATCGACGCGCTGTTGTCGGAGCGCGCCGAGGAGCGGCGGGCGCTGTTCGAGGAAGCGGCGGGGATCGGGCTCTACCGGAATCGCAAGCAGAGCTACGAGCGGCGGCTCGAAGAGACGGCCGCCGACCTGGCGCGGCTCGAAGATCTCATCGCCGAAGTGCAGACCCAGGTGCGCAGTCTGGCGCGGCAGCGCGGTCGGGCGGAGCGCTACACCAAGATGATGGAGGAGTGCTTCGGTGTGGCGATCACCCTGGTGCGACGCGAGCTCGAAGATCTGGACCTGTCCCTCGGCGCCTTGGGCGTGCGCACGCGCGAGTTGGCGGAGAGTCTTCCCGCGGCACGAACGCGCTTCGAGGACGCCGAGCACGAGCGTGAGGCTCGCGTCCAGGCTCGACACACCGCCGAGGCGCGACGGACGGAGGTCGAGCGCCGGTTGGCGGACGCGAAACTCGAGGCGGAACGGCTGGGCGGGGACCTGGCCCTCGCCGCCGAGCGGCTCGGCAACGCGGCGCAGCGACGCACGCGCGCGTTCGAAGAGCGGGGTGAGAAAGAACGACGCGCGACCCAGGCCGATCGCGAGCGCTCGGCGGCCGACGCCGAGCGGGCCGGGGCCGAGCGGGAGCTGGCCGCCATCCAGGCCGAGCTCACCGGGCGCGCGTCGCTCGAGGCGGATGTACGCGACCGCCTGGGAGCGCTGCGCGAAACGGTGCGCAGCCTCGAAGCCGAAGTGCAGCGCGCCACCGAGGTCGCCCGGGCGCTCGAGATCGAGCGGGCGGCGCTGGAGCGTGAGCGTGCCGAGCTGCGCCAGGCGTTGCAACACGCCGCGTTGGACCGCGGCACCCGCCAGCAGACAGCCGTCGGCGCCGAGCAGACCCTGTCGTCCGCCGTGCACGACGCGGCCGCGGCCGCGCAGACCGCGGTTCGGGCCGTGGAAGCCGTCCAGCTCGCCCGCCGCCGCGTCGGCGCGCTCGAGGAGCAGGAACTGGCGTCGCGCGCAGCCCGACGGCAAGCCGAGGATGCGTGGTCACAGCTGGCCGCGCGCCGTGACGCGCTCGCCGAGCTCGAGCGCGGGCGCGTGGGACTCGCTCCGGCCGCGCAGGCGCTGCTCAGTGTCCGAGAGCGCTTTGGGAATGCGGTGCTGGGGCCGCTCGCGGACTTCGTCCGTACCAGCCGCCGCGACGCGGAGCTCGCCGAGCGGTTGCTGGGCGAGTGGCTGCACGCCGTGCTGGTGCGGGATCCTGCCGCCGCCGACGAGATTCGCCGCTGGCATGCGGCCGAACATCCCGGCCCGCTCGTCCTGCTCCCCTGCTCCCCGGGCCCGCGCCTCGCCGCCGATGGGCATCCCCTGAAAGACGAGCTGCGGGTGGACGGACCGGCGGCGGCTTGGGTTCGCGCCCTGCTGGCCGGACACGAGGTGCTGGATGATGGACGCACGTTGCGTCGAGCGAACGGAGCGATTTTCCTGGATGGCGGCGCCGCGACTGGAAGCGGCCCGCTGCAGCGCCGCGCCGAGCTCGAGGCGCTGGAAGCGGATCTCGCCGAGGGGGAGGCGACGCGCGACCGCACGCAGGCGGCGCTCGAGAGCACGACGCGCGACCTGGGCGACGCCCGGGCCGCGCTGGCGGCAGCGGCGGATGCGGCGGACCGGGCGCGCGAGGTGGAGCTCGCGGGCGGCGCGAAGCAAGGCGAAGCGGAACGCGCCCTCGTGCACGCGCGCCGTGAGCTCACGGAGGCGGACGGGCTCGTCGAGCGCCTCACGCAGCGTCTGGCCGAGGTGGAATCGCGGTTGAGCGGCCTCGAAACGGAGATTCAGGAACGCTCGCTCGAGCGCATGCGGCACGACGAGCGGCTCGGGAGCGAGCGGAGCGGTCTCGAGACGCTGGAAGCCGACCAGGAGCGCGCCCGCGAGCAACGGGTGCACTGGCAGGTGGAGGCGGCACAGATGGAGGCGCGGCTGGCAGGCGCCCGCGAGCGGGCGGGGCGCGCCGGAGGCGAGGTGGAGGAAGCCCGTCGCGACGCCGTGACGCTGGCCGACGAAGTCACGCAGATCGACGCCACCAACACCGAGCTCGCCACGCAACGCGCGCAGTGGCAGGATGCGCTCCAGGAGCGTCGCGTTGCGCAGGGTGAGCTCGAGACGGCGGCGCGGGAGGCCGCGGCTCACGTGCAGGCCGCCGAGACCGCCGTGACGGCGGCCGAAGCTGCCGTCGAGGCGGCGCGTGCCGCGCTCACGACGCTGGGTGACGAGGAGCACCGGCTGGCGGTGGAGCGAACGGAGCTCGAGGGCCGGAAGCGGGCGACGGCCGAGCGGGTGGAGGCCGAATGGCGCAAACCGCTCGCGCAGCTGTTGCGGGATGCGCCGGAGGCGAGCGGGGACCTCGAATGGCTGCGACAGGAGAACGAGCGGCTGCGCGGCGCGCTCGATGCCGTGGGCCCCGTGAACGCGCTGGCGGTCGAAGAGCACGCGGAAGAGGTCAAACGCCTCGAGTTCCTCATGACGCAGCGGGATGACCTCGTCGCGGCGCGGTCGTCGTTGCAGCAAGCAGCCCGCGAGATCGACCAAACCGCCAAGGCCCTGTTCCTCGAATCGTTCGGAAAAGTGCGCGAGCACTTCCGCTCGGTATTCCAAACGTTGTTCGGGGGCGGCGAGTGCGATGTCCGCCTGGCCAACGAAGATGAGCCGTTGGAAAGCGAAATCGAGATCCACGCCGCGCCGCGCGGCAAACGCACCCAACGCATCCACCTGCTCTCCTCCGGGGAACGAACCCTGGTCGCGGTGTCGCTGCTGTTCGCGATATTCCTCGCGCGGCCCAGTCCGTTCTGCCTGCTGGACGAGGTGGATGCACCGCTGGACGACGCCAATGTGGGGCGGTACGTGCGGCTCCTGGCCGAGTTCAAGAGTCAGACGCAATTCATCGTGATCACCCACAACCCGCGCACCATGCAGGCAGCCGACGCGGTGTACGGAGTCACGATGCAGGAGCCCGGCGTTTCGACGATCGTCGGCGTACGGCTCGGCCAACTCGCCACCGCCTGAGTCGATGGCCCGGCGCCCCCGGCCTACCCGGCAGTGGGTCGCCGCCGTGCTCGCGCTCGCCACGCCCATCGGACTCGCCGCTCAGCGACCCACGCTGGCGCCGCCGCTCGCGCGTGCCCTCGGCCGCGACACCACCTTCACCGTTTGGCTGTTTGTCCGTCCCGGCGTCTCGCTCGCCGAGGCGAGCTCGCGTGTCACGCAGGCAGGGGCCGCCGTCCGTGGCCGCAGCCGCTGGCTGCACGCCCTCGGGGCCAACGTCCCGACGGCTGCACTGGTGGCACTGGCGGGCGAGCCCGCGTTGCGCCACGTGCAGCCGATGGGGCGCTGGCGCCGACCGCGCGCGCCCGGGCCAGTCGCGGAGTTCGCGCCCGCGCTGATCGACACCTGTCCGGCGTTCGGAGATCCGGTGTACGGGTCCTCCGAGATGCCGTATCGCCAGCTGAACGTACGACCGCTCACCGACGCCGGCGTCACCGGTGTCGGTGTGCGCATCGCGATCCTCGATGCCGGATTCAACACGCTCCACCCGGCGTTCGCCGACGTGACCGTGGCGGCGCAGCGCGACTTCGTGTTCGGCGACTCCATCGTGCGCGACGAGGCGAACGACGCCCCCGGCGCACAGTTCCACGGCACCGCCGTGTGGTCCTTGTTCGCCGGCCTCGTCCCGGGCCGGCTCGTCGGCATGGCGCGCGGGGCAGCGTATCTGCTCGCCAAAAGCGAGGACATCCGCTCCGAGACGCGCATCGAGGAGGACCATTACGTCGCCGCCTTGGAGTGGGCCGATTCAATCGGCGTCGACATCGTCTCGTCGAGTCTCGGATACCTGGTGTTCGACAACGGGTTCGGGTACCTGCCCTCCCAGATGAACGGCGACGTCGCGGTCACCTCCGTCGCCGCCGACTCAGCTACGGCGCGCGGCATCCTCATTGTGACCGCCGCCGGCAACGAAGGCCCCGGGTTCCGCACGCTCGTCACGCCCGGCGACGCCGACTCTGTGATCACCGTGGGCGCCGAAGACTCCCTCGGCGCGATCACGGGCTTTTCCTCGCGCGGACCGACCGCAGACGGCCGTCTGAAGCCCGATCTCACGGCGCCCGGCCTCGACATCTGCACCGTGGCGGGGGGCTCGCTGGGCCGGCTGGCCGGGACGTCGTTCGCCACCCCGTTGCTCGCCGCGTCGGCGGCACTCGTGAAGCAGCTGCATCCCACCATCGGGCCGATCGCGCTGCGGGCGGCGCTGCTGGCATCCGCCACGAATCGCGCCGCGCCGGACTCGATCCGCGGCTGGGGACGTCCCGACGTCAGTGCCGCCGCCGTGTTCATCGATGGGATCACACCGCTCGCGCCCCTGCCGCCGGCGCTCGTATCGGTGACGCCGGACTTCGTGTGGTCGGCGGGGACCGTCCCCGTCTTCGCGCAGCCCGTCGCCTACCGGCTCCGCATCGCGCACGATTCCGGCGTGGTAGCGCCGATCGTGGACACGCTGCTCGATGTGACGCAATACGCGCTCCGTCGCCCGCTGAAACCCGGCGCGCCG
>JBOHST010000168.1:0-10626 GCA_050733375.1 Gemmatimonadales bacterium | reverse complement strand
TTTGGTGATTGGCGTCGTGCCGTCGTTCTGGAACTGGGCCAATGTAGTCGGCGCATTCGGCAGATTCGGAACCTGAATAGTGAAGTCGACACCGTTGGGCTCCGGGTTGCCGCCAAACCTGACCCAGGCACTGGTGCTTCCGCTCAGATCGCTGGCACGTACCTGCCAGTGGTAGCTCGTGTTGTTTCCCAGCGGGCCCACGAAGACCTGAGCGGGACCCGGGGGAACCGCCAGGCCTGAGTCCGTTGGGGAATCGGTAAACGGTGTCCCGACCGGCTGTACTTCCACCTGAAGGCGAATCTGATCACCTGGGTCGGCATCGTTGACCGTCGCACTCAACAACACGACATCGGTGTCCGCGACTTGGCCGAGCTGGATCGGCGTGCCATCACCCTTGGACTGGCCCAGCCCGGTGGGAAGCGCGGGTGGGGTTGGCACGGCGACTCGGAAGTCGGTCTCGGATTCTTGATTGCCACCGAACGAGATGCACTCGCTGCCGTTCCCGGTTTGGTCGACGACCCTCACGCACCAATGGTACGACGTGTTGTCGCTCAGCCCGGTTATCTGGACCCAGGCGATCTGACCGGCCGTGACCTCGGGTCCGATCTGGGTGGGCGATCCGGTGAATTGGATATTGGTGGGCCGGACCTCGGCTTCGAGATGGAGCGTATCGCCCCGGTCGGGATCGGAGACCACTGCGCGCAACAGCACGCTGTTCTGCGAGATCGTCGCGCCAGTATCGATGGCCGTGACTGAATCGGCGAGCCGCTGATCGAGGGAATCGGCCGGGTTCGGGTCCCGCGCGTGCAGCAGCCGCAGCGTGAACGGGCCCGTATCGGCGGAATCCGCACTCGTGACCTCGATGTAGTACGTCGCGTTCCGCGGCAGCCGTTGGTAATAGAGGCAAGGACTGCCGGGAGTGCCCAGGCAGGTGCCCGTGGAGTCTAACGGTGGAGCTGCCGGCACGAGGGACGTATCCAGCGCGACGAACCCGCCATACCCTTCGCTGAGCTCGATCGTCACCGAGTCGTTGATGGTGCCCGGGAAGCTGAACAGCTTCGCGAAGCGGCCGGGGCGGTGGGGCGCACCGCAATCGGCCGTGGTGAGCGCGCTCGAGATCGAGTCGTCGAGCGCGATCGGTACGGAACGGCAGGAGTGGACGTTGAGCCGCACAGGGACCTCGAGCGCTCCGCCTCCGACCGTGGATGAAACCACGACCGTGTCGCGATAGGCCCCGGAATCGAGACCGGTGGGGTTGGCGAGAACCTTCAGATAGTACGGGGCGACACCGGAGGATGTATCCAGTGACAGCCAGGGGCTGGCGTGCTTGATGGTGGCGGTCCAGCTCAGCTCGCCGCCGCCATCGTTCGTGATGTGGGCGGAGTCCACCTGGATCGCGGTGCTGCCGAACGCCGCCGAATCTACCAGGGAGTCGGGCATGCTCGGCGTGACCGCCAGCAGGGCGCCCTGCGGTCCAATGATCAGCTTGTCGAGGCGACAGGTGGCCCCAGCCAGGATCACGGCCACGACCAATAGTCCCCGCGCCATGCGTTGGGGGACGGGGACTCTAGACCAGCGGCGGGTAAAGGAAGGCAGACGCACGGCTCCGGGAATTTACCTGTATCCGACCATTCGCAGCAGGGCGCATGCCACACGGCGAATGTGACCTCTGGCCGGGTCGCCTTGACCCGCCCGGCCGGCCGCGGCTAGGATTGGCCCGTTTGGAGCGGCGTAGCTCAGCTGGTTAGAGCAGCGGAATCATAATCCGCGGGTCGTCGGTTCGAGTCCGACCGCCGCTACTCCGGCGAACCGCATGGCCGGGGCCGGGTTATCCCGGCCTTTCTATATCAGCGGGTCGGCATTGGGCCGACACCGCCTCGCGTTCGTGGCTATTTTGGTTCCCTCTGGGGGGCGCCACGACGCCGATGCAAACGATCGAAGCAGCAGTTCGCGACTCGGCGCGCCTCGACGCGCTGCGGCGATTGGGACTGCTGGACACCCCGGCCGACGCCCAGCTCGACCGGCTGACGCAGCTGGCCCACATCGTGTTGCGCGCGCCCCTCGCCTTGGTGTGCCTCGTCGACGCAGAGCGGCAATACTTCCACAGCGCCGTTGGGCTCCCCGCGTCTCTCGCCGGCAAACACGAGACCCCGCTTTCCTATTCCATCTGTAAGCACGTCGTCGAAACCGGCCGGCCGCTCGCCGTGGGCGACGCCCGGACGGACGTTCTGCTGCGCGACAACCCCGCCGTCACCGAGCTCGGCGTCGTGGCCTATGCGGGCAGCCCGCTCGTGACCGCCGCGGGACATGTGGTGGGGACGCTCGCCGTAATGGACTTCGCGCCGCGCGACTGGGAGCCCTCGGAGCTGGAGCTGCTCGAGCAATTGTCCGCGTCGGCATGGACGCACGTGGAGCTGATCCAGGCGCGGCGCGAGATCGAACGGCGGTCGGCAGCGGAGCGGCGCGAGCATGAGGAGCGCGACGCGGTGTTGCGTCACGTCGCGGACGTGGTCTATGCGCTCGGGATCGACGGCACCATCTTGTCGCTCAACCCGGCATTCGAAGCGGTCACGGGCTGGCCGGTGACCGAGTGGGTGGGGAGGTCGTTCGTCCCGCTGCTGCACCCCGACGATCTGCCGCGGGTGCTGGATCTCCTGTCGCAGGCCATGGCCGCCCAGCCGGTGCCGCGCTTCGAAGCGCGCATCCGGACCCGGGCGGACGAATACCTGGTGGGGGAGTTCACCGCCATGGCCCAGAGCGAAGCGGGCGTGGTGCACCGCATTTTCGGCGTGGTGCGCGACGTCACGGAGCGCAGGCGGGTGGAGCAGCTGGTGGCGCGCGAGACCGAGCGGTGGAACGCGATCATGGCCCATCTTCCCGACCCGATCTACTTCAAGGACCCGGACGGGCGATTCACGCAGATCAACAGCGCGCAGGCGCGCGTGCTCGGCCTGGAGGACCCGGCCGAAGCGGTGGGGAAGAGCGACGCCGATTTCTTCCGCCCCGAGCACGCCGCCGCCGCCCGGGCCGACGAGCAGACCATCATGGCGACCGGCCGGCCGCTCCTCGCCAAGGTCGAGCGGGTGGAGGACCGGCGCGGCCGGGAGCGCTGGTTTTCGACGACGAAGATGGCCCTGCGGAGCCCCGGCGGCGAGGTCCTCGGGACGATGGGCAGCTCGCGCGAGATCACCGACGTGATGCTGGCGGAGGTGGAGCTGCGGCGCGCGCTGTCCCTGCATTCGGCGACGCTCGAGTCGACCGCCGACGGGATCCTCGTCGTGGACCGCGACGGGCTCATCACGAGCTACAACCGCAAGTTCGTGGCGATGTGGTGCATCCCCGATGGAGTCCTCACGACGCGGCAGGACGAGCGCGCGCTGGAATTCGTCATCGACCAGTTGAAGGATCCCGACGGTTTCCTGCGCCGCGTGCGCGAGCTGTACGCCGACCCCGACGCCTCGAGCTTCGACATTATCGAGCTGCTGGACGGGAGGGTGTTCGAGCGGTACTCGCAGCCGCAGCGCATCAGCGGATCGATCGTGGGGCGGGTGTGGAGCTTCCGGGACGTGAGCGAGCGGCGCCGCACCGAGGAGCAGAACCGCCTGCTGGCCCACACCATCCAGAGCACCGGCGACATCATCAGCATCACCGACCTCGACGGGCGCTTTACCTTCATCAACCGCGCCTTCCTGACGACCTACGGCTACGGGGAGAGCGAGGTCATGGGCCGGTCCGTGGCCCTCATCGACTCGCCGCGGACCCCGCCGGCGCTGCAGATCGAGATTCGCGAGGCGACGCGACGCGGCACCTGGCGCGGCGAGCTGTGGAACCGCCGCAAGGACGGCACCGACTTTCCCATCGCGCTCACCACGTCCCAGATTCGCGACCCCGACGGGCGGGTGGTGGGACTGGTGGGGGTGTGGAACGACATCACCAAACGGCGGCGCGGCGACGCGATCCAGCAGGCGGTGTATCGCATCGCCGAGGCGGCCAGCGCCGCCCACGGCCTCGAGGCGCTGCTGCGGGGGGTGCACCGCATCGTCGGCGAGCTGATGCCCGCCGAGAACTTCTTCGTGGCGCTGTACGACCGGGCCGCCGGGCTGGTCACCTTCCCGTACTTCGTGGACCAGTTGGACACCGCCGACGCGCCGCGGCCGCTGCGGCGGGGATTGACCGAGTACGTGCTGCGCACCGGCCGCCCCTTGCTCGGGACGCCCGAGTCGATCGCGGCGCTGGAGCGCCGCGGCGAGGTGGAGCTGGTGGGGGCGCCGTCGGTGGACTGGCTCGGCGTGCCGCTCAAGGTGGGCCCGACGACGATCGGGGTGCTCGCGGTGCAGAGCTACACCGAGGGCCTTCGCTTCGGCGCCGAAGAGCTCGAGATCCTCGGGGTCGTGTCGGCGCAGGTGGCGATGGCGATCGAGCGTACCCGCTCGGCGGAGCGCTTGCAGGCGAGCGAGGCCAAGTACCGGCAGCTGTTCGAAGGCAACCCCGAGGCGATGTTCGTCTACGACGCCGAGACGCTCGGATTCCTCGCGGTGAACGAGGCCGCGGTGCGGCGCTACGGCTACTTGCGGGAGGAGTTCCTCGGCATGACGCTGCTCGACATCCGCCCCGAGGAGGAGGTTGAGAAGTTAGTGAAGACGCTGGCGCAATACCGCGGCGGCACCGCCCGCGCCACCGGCCTGCGCCATCGTCATCGCGACGGCACGCTGGTCGACGTGGAGGTGACGTTCGACGACATCGATTTCGAGGGTCGCCCGGCGCGGCTGGCCGTGGTCGAGGACGTGACCGGACAGCGACGCCTCGAAGAGCAGCTGCGCCAGGCGCAAAAAATGGAAGCCGTCGGTCAGCTGGCCGGCGGCATCGCGCACGACTTCAACAACCTGCTGACGGCCATCGTGGGGTATGCCACGCTGCTCGAGCGCGCGCTGCCGGCCGGCTCCGAATCGCGCGAAGATGTGCACGAGATCGTCGGGGCCGCGCGGCGCGCGGCGAATCTCACCCATCAGCTCCTGGCGTTCAGCCGCAAGCAGGTGCTGCGCCCCACGGTGCTCGATGTGAACGTGGTGGTGCGCGACATGGAGCGCATCCTGCAGCGGGTGATCGGCGAGCACATCGCGCTGCGCACGTCGCTCGATCCGGGACTGGCCCCGGTGCTCGCCGACGCGAGCCGACTCGAGCAGGTGATCATGAATCTGGCGGTCAACGCGCGCGACGCGATGCCGACGGGCGGTCACATCACGATCGAGACGGCCAACGTGCCGCTCGACGCCGAGCTGGCGAGCGTCCACCAGGACGCGCAGCCGGGGGAGTACGTGCTGCTCGCGGTCAGCGACACGGGCATGGGCATGCCGCCGGAGGTCAAGGCGCATGTGTTCGAGCCCTTCTTCACCACGAAGGATGTGGGCAAGGGCACGGGACTCGGATTGGCCACCGTCTACGGCATCGTGCGCCAGAGCGGCGGTTTTCTCGCCGTGGACTCGGAGCCCGGCCGCGGCGCGCGGTTTCGTATCTACTTCCCCCGGGCCGAGGCCGTGCGGGCGGAAGCGGCGCGCACGACTCCCGAGCCGACGGCGGCCGGCTCAGGCACCGTGCTCCTGGTGGAGGACGAACCCGGCGTCCGCCATCTCGCGCGCGCCGTCCTCACCCGCTACGGCTACCGCGTGCTCGAGGCGGCGGATGGTGCGGAGGCGCTCCGGCTGGCGGCCGACCACACGGAGCCGATCCACCTGCTACTCACCGACGTGGTGATGCCCGGCATGAGCGGCCCCGAGCTCGCAGCCCGATTCCATTCGCTGCGGCCCGAGACGCAGGTGCTGTACGCCTCCGGTTACACCAACGAGGCGATCGTGCACCACGGCGTGCGGGACGACCGCGTGCCGTTCCTGCAAAAGCCGTTCGAGCCGGACGACCTCGTGCGGCGCGTGCGGGCGCTTTTGGAGGGGAAGTGAGGGATGCGGTCCTCAGGAGGCGAGGTCAGGCCACACCAGCGGCGTGAGGTCGCGGGAGCGCTGCCGCGCGAACTCTTGCGCCGCCGCGAGCTGGCGGCGGTACTCGGCCTGCCACTCGGCGGGCATGTTGGCGCGAAAGTAGGCGGCGGTCATCACGTCTCCCCGGGGCGCTGCCGCCGCCCCGTATCCCACCTCCACCACGTCTCCCAGGAAACAGGTGGAGCTTCCGGTATCCATCGCGTTCACGATGTGACACTCGAAGTGCGCGTAGCATTCGTCGAGTACCGGCGCTCCGAGGCGACCGGGCCGGTTGGGCACGGCGGTGAGTTTGTCGCCGTCGCCACCGTGGACGAAGCCGAGGCGGTGAATCAGGTCGAACTGATCCTGGCGCAGCAGGTGCAGCACGAACCGGCCACCCTGAAAGATCAGCTCGTGACTGAAGTTGAACTTGTGGATCATCACCGTCACGCGGGGGATGGTCGGCACGATCGAGGCGCGGATGGCGCTGTCGATGATCATGCCGTTGCGGGTTCCCTGATGCTCCGAGGTGATGGCCACCACGGGAGACGTGAGGTGGCGCAGTAGCTGGTAGGTGTCCTCGGGGCCGACCATGTATAATAGTAAGGTAAGGCCTATGCCGACCCTCGCCGAGCGCTTTCATGCCCACCTGCGTCGTCGCCGCCTGTTCCCCGGTCCCGGGACGGCGCTGGTGGCTGTGTCCGGCGGCTCCGATTCGGTGTCGCTGCTCGATTTGCTGGCCGGCGTGGCCGCCGATCTGCAGCTGCGGCTCGTGGTGGCCCACGCGGATCACGGCATTCACGAAGAGAGCGGCACGGTCGCGGACTCGGTGGCGCGGCTCGCTGCCCGCTACCGCCTGCCGTGCGAGGTCGGCCGCCTGGATCTCGGCGCCGGTACGAGCGAGACCGTGGCCCGCCGCGCGCGATACGCCTGGCTCGAGCTGGCGCGGCGCAAGCACCGTGCGGCATGGCTGGTCACGGCGCACCACAAGGACGATCAGGCCGAGACGGTCCTGTTGCGCGCGCTGCGCGGGAGCGCTCCCGCGGGGCTCGCCGGGATTCCGGCGCGCACGCGCGCCGGCCTCGTGCGGCCGTTGCTCCCGTTCACGCGCGAAGAGCTGGCGGCACATGCGCGCTCGCACGGTCTGCCGGTGTACGACGATCCCGCGAACGCCGACCCGCGCCACCTGCGCTCGTGGATTCGCAGCGCCGTGCTCCCGACGCTCGTCGCCCGGCTCGGGCTTCGGGTGCGTGACGACCTGGTGCGCGTGGGCCGGCGCGCCGCGGCGGAGCGGCGCGCCTGGGGCGCGGCGCTGGACCGTTTGCCCGGGCTCGATCTCCGCGCCGGCCCCGACGGCTTTGACGTTGCCCGGGCCTCCCTCCGGGGGTATGATGCCTCGCTGGCGGTCGCCGTGCTGCGCGCGGCCGCGCGACGCGCAGGGCTGGTGCTCGGGCCGCGACGGGCGCGCGCGCTGGTGACGCTCGCGGGCCGGTCCTCGGGTCGTCGTCTGTCCCTGGGTGGTGGGTGGACCGCAGAAGTCGCGTTCGACCGGTTGCGGGTGCACCGCGTCTCGGTCAGTTCGACGATCGTCGTCGCCGCACGGGACGAGCGGGGCAATGCCGAGTTTGGCGACTTCGCCCTGCGCTGGGCGCCGGCCGTTGTGCCGCGACAAATCGAGCGCGCGGCATGGCGCACCTGGATCCAGGGTGACGGGTGGGAAGTGCGGCAGCCGCGGCCGGGGGACGTGATCGAGCCGTTGGGAGGCGTGGGGCGGAGGCCATTGCGCCGCCTTCTCATGGAGGCGCGGGTGCCGCGGAGCGAGCGGGCCGGGTGGCCGGTCGTCGCGCGCGGTGAAACCATTCTATGGGTCCCCGGCATCTGTCGCAGTGCGGCGGAGGTGCCGGCGCCGGGAACCCGGGCGGTGCGGGTGGATGTTACCGAGCACTGACACACAGCGGCAGACGGGGGGCACCAAGCTCGCCCGCATCGTGTATGAGGAAGCGACGATCGCGGCCCGCGTTGCCGAGCTGGGTCGTGAGATCACCGCGGCCTACCCCGACGGCGATTTGCTCGTGCTGGGACTGCTGAAGGGGAGCTTCATCTTTCTCTCGGACCTGGTGCGGCGGATCGATCGGCCGCTGCAGGTGGATTTTCTGGTGGCGGCGAGCTACGGCGCCGGGACGGTATCGAGCGGCGACGTCCGGTTGCTGTACGACCCGGAAACGATCCTTACCGACCGCCACATCTTACTCGTGGAAGACATCGTCGACACGGGCAAGACCCTGAACCGCCTGGTGGAGCTGCTGCGCGAGCGTCGCCCGCGCAGTCTGGAGATCTGCGCGTTGTTACACAAGCACGTGGCGGACCATCTGGTGCTGGACGCCAAATTCGTGGGATTCAACGCCCCCAAGGCCTTTTTGGTGGGGTACGGACTGGATCACGCGGAGAATTTCCGGCACCTGCCTTATATTGCGAGTCTGACCTGATATGCCTAATCGCACCCCCCCGCCTCCGCGGGAATTCCAATGGAGCCGCATGCTGCGGACGCTCTCCTTCTGGGCGTTCCTCATCGTGGGCACCGTGTTGCTCGTGCAGCTCGCGGCCCGCACGCGGCAGGATTCCGTCGAGATCTCCTACTCCGAGTTCACGGTCCAGGTGGAGCAGGGGAACGTCCGCAAGGTCGAAATCACCGAGCGGCAGCGGATCAAAGGCGACCTGAAGACGCCGGTACAGGTCAATCGCCGGGCCGCCGACCACTTTACGACCCTGCTCCCGTTCGAGTCGAGCGACGCCTGGGTCACCACGCTGCGCGCCAAAGGCGTTGACGTGAGCGCCAAGGATCTGCGCCCCTCCTTTGGCGTCATCTTCCTCAACTTTCTCCCGTACCTGCTGATGCTCGGGCTGATCCTCTTCATGGTCCGCCAGATGCAGCAGGGGGGGAATCGCGCCTTCGCCTTCGGCAAGTCCAAGGCCAAGCTGCTGTCGGGCGACACGCCCAAAGTGACTTTCGCCGACGTCGCTGGGTGTGACGAGGCAAAGCAGGAGCTCGAGGAGATCATCGATTTCCTGAAGGACCCGCAGAAATTCCAGCGCCTCGGCGGGCGGCTCCCCAAGGGCGCGCTGCTCATCGGCCCGCCGGGCACGGGCAAGACGCTGCTCGCCAAGGCGGTGGCCGGCGAAGCGGCGCGGCCGTTCTTCTCGATGTCGGGCTCCGATTTCGTCGAGATGTTTGTGGGCGTCGGCGCGAGCCGCGTGCGCGATCTGTTCGAGCAGGGCAAGACGCACGCCCCCTGCATCATCTTCATCGACGAGATCGACGCCGTGGGCCGGCACCGCGGCGCGGGACTGGGCGGCGGGCACGACGAGCGGGAGCAGACGCTGAATCAGCTGTTGGTGGAAATGGACGGCTTCGAGTCGAACGACGGCGTGATCCTGCTGGCCGCCACGAACCGGCCCGATATCCTCGACCCGGCGCTGCTGCGTCCGGGACGGTTCGACCGGCAGATCATCGTGGACATGCCCGACATGAAAGGCCGCGAGCAGATCCTGCGCGTGCACACGCGCAAGATTCCGCTGGCGCAAAGCGTGAACCTGGAGCCGATCGCGAAGGGGACGCCCGGGCTCTCGGGCGCCGAGCTGTCGAACATCGTGAATGAAGCGGCGTTGCTGGCGGCGCGGCGCAACAAGGCGGCTGTCGATATGGTCGACCTCGACGACGCCAAGGACAAGGTGATGCTCGGGCTCGAGCGGCGCAGCATGGTGCTGTCGGAGGAAGAGCGGAAGCTCACGGCCTATCACGAGGCGGGGCACGTGCTCGTCAGCCTGCACGTCCCGGGCGCCGACCCGATCCACAAGGTTACGATCGTCCCGCGCGGTCGCTCGCTCGGCGTCACGCATTGGTTGCCGGAGGAGGATCGCCACAACTACACCAAGCAATTTATCCTCAGTCACCTCGCCACCGCCTACGGCGGCCGGGTAGCCGAAGAGCTAGTGTTCGGGCCGGAGAAGGTGACCACTGGCGCCGCGATGGACATCCACCAGGCCACCGACATGGCGCGGCGCATGGTGACGCAGTTCGGCATGAGCGACGTCGTTGGCCCCATCGCCATCGGCGACCGCGAGGCCGAGATCTTCCTGGGCCGGGAAGTGGTGCAGCGCCGCGAGATCTCGAACCGCACCGCGGAGCTGGTGGACACCGAGCTGAAGCGCATCCTCGGCGAAGCGTTCGAGCGGGCCCGGCAGATCCTGATCGAGCATCGGCAAGCGCTGGACCGCCTGGCTGCGGCGCTGCTCGAGCGCGAGACGCTCGATCGCGAAGAGGTGGAGCTCGTCGTGTCGGGGAAGCCCTTACCGCCCGTGGCATCGCCGCCATCGCCGCAGCCCCCAGCCGCCGGCCCTCCGCCTGCGCGGGAGAAGTCCGCACCGATGCGCGGCCCGGTGCTGGGCAATCCGCCGCCAGAGCCCGCCGGCGCTTGAGCAGGCACCCGGCCCGATCGAGCGCGCAGGGGCCGGTGCGCTTCCCCGGGCGATTGCAGGTGGTGCAAGCGCTGCGGTAACCCGCGGGCGCGAGGGGTGAGGCTCCCCAACCAGTGAAACTCAGCCTGCTCGCGCCGCTCACGGCGTCGGCGGTGCGCGAGGCGCTCACGGCGCGCGGCTG
>JBOHST010000167.1:0-4906 GCA_050733375.1 Gemmatimonadales bacterium | reverse complement strand
TCTTGTCGGGCCAGCCCAGCAGCCAGGAGATCGAGCGACTGCTGCTGTTGTTCCCCTCCCTGCCGGTGCTGCTCTACACGATGTTTACGCCGGCCCTGGCGCCGGTGCTGCTGGCGCTCGGACGGCAGGGCGTGCGGGAAGTGGTCTTCTGCCGGCTCGACGATCACCCGGACGCGCTTCGCGCGGCCCTCGAGCGCGCCCAGGCGCGCGCCTGCTCAGAGCGGCTGCTCGATGAGATCGCGACGGCCTTCTCCCCGCTGCGGTCCGAGATCCGGTTGGTCCTCGAGGCGGCCTTGCGCGCGCCCGAAGGCGTGCAAACGGTGGAGCAGCTCGCCGCATCAGCGGGGGTGGGTCGGCGGACCTGCGAGCGCTGGTTCACGCGCGCCTCGATGCCGAGCCCGCGTCATTTTCTCGCCGCCGCGCGCATCCTCTACGTGCACCGCCTGCTGCAGGATCCGGGGTTCACCGTGGAGGATGTCGCCAAACGCCTCGGGTACTCACAGGTGCGGACGCTGCAGCAGCACGCGCGGCTGTATCTGGGGTTGACGGCCGGAGAGATGCGGCTGTCCCTCACGCCCGACGCGGCGCTTCAGGTCGTCGTCCAGCGGTTTCTCACCCTGCCGCACCCGGCGTTCGAGGCGGAGGTATCGTGATCGCCGATCACCGCGTCGCGTGAGCGGCC
Source organism: Gemmatimonadales bacterium (assembly GCA_050733375.1). GTDB lineage: Bacteria > Gemmatimonadota > Gemmatimonadetes > Gemmatimonadales > GWC2-71-9 > DASTHG01. The sequence continues at coordinate 4,224 of JBOHST010000167.1, read as the reverse complement.
CCGCCTCGCGCCTCATCCACGTCTCCCATAGCCCGGACGCGGACGATGCGTTCATGTTCTGGGCCTTGGCGACGGGGAGAATCGACACCGGCGACCGACGCTACGTCCACGAGCTGGGCGACATCGAGTCGCTGAACCGGCGGGCGTTGTCTGGGGAGCTCGAGGTGACGGCGGTATCGCTCCACGCCTATGCGTACCTCTCCGAGCGCTACGCCCTGCTCGCACACGGCGCCAGCATCGGCGACCGCTACGGCCCACGGGTGGTGGCCCGGACGCCAGCCCCGACCGATCTCCGCCGGGCCCTTGCCGGCTGCACCGTTGCGGTGCCGGGGGAGCTCACCACGGCCTACCTCGCCCTCAAGCTGTACCAGCCCGACGTCCGGCACGTCGTCGTGCCGTTCGACCAGATCGAGGACTACGTGGCGGCCGGACGCGCCGAGGCCGGGCTGCTGATCCACGAGGGACAACTCACCTTCGCGGATCGGGGACTGCACCTCTGGCTGGACCTGGGTGAGTGGTGGGGTGAGGAAACCGGCCTCCCACTGCCCCTGGGCGGCAACGTGGCGCGGCGCGACCTGGGCGCGGCGTTGCTCGGGGCGATTGCCCGCGACCTGAAGGCGAGCATTGAGTACGGTCTGTCGCATCGGGCCGAAGCCCTCGCCCATGCGCAGGGGTTCAGCCGGGGCCTGGATCCCTCCCGCACCGACCGTTTCGTCGGGATGTACGTGAACGATTTCACGGTCGACTTCGGCGAGCGCGGGCGCCGCGCCGTCCAGGAGCTGCTTGAGCGCGGCGCTCGGGCGGGGTTGCTCCCCCCACCGATGGCGTTGGAGTTCGTCGCCGCGTAATTTGCTTGGCCTTCAACAGGCTTGGTCGTACGTGGTGGATAGCCGAACCCCCGTCGCCGTACTGGTGGTGGACGACGAAGAGCCGATCCGCAACGCCCTCAAGCGGTTCCTGACCGGGGAACAATTCACCGTGCACACGGCCGGCTCCGGCCCCGAGGCCCTCGAGGTGCTGGGCCAGCACGACGTCGCGCTCATGCTGTGTGACATCCGCATGCCCGGCATGAGCGGCGTGGACCTCGTGCCGCAGGCGCTGGAGGTCGCGCCCGATCTGGCCATCGTGATGCTTTCGGCCGTCAACGACGCCACCACGGCGGCGCTGTGTATGCAACGCGGCGCCATGGACTATCTCACCAAGCCCTTGGAGCTCGCCGACCTGGGGCGCGCGGTTCAACAGGCGTTGCGACGCCGGGCCGGCCAGGTCGAAAGCCGGCAGCTGGACGTGCACCTCAAGGAGGAGTTCGCCGACCGGGCCGCCGAATGGGAGCGCGAGCGCGCTCAAGTGCATCGGGTCACCGTGGCGACGCTCGAGGCCCTGGTCAACGCGATGGAGGCGCGGGACCCGTACCTCCGCGGCCACTCCGCCCGGGTGGCCGATCTCTCCGCGACGATCGCCGCCCATCTCGGCTTGTCGGACGACGAGGTCGAGGAAATCCGGCTGGCCGGCCGGTTGCACGATATCGGCAAGATCGGCACGCGCGAAGGGGTCATGAACAAGCAGGGCCCGCTCACGCCGGATGAGTACGACCACGTGAAACAGCACGTGATCATCGGTTCGCAAATCCTCGCGCCACTAAAGCATCTCGGCCCTGTGCTCGGCGCCGTGCGGAGTCACCACGAGCGCTGGGATGGCGCCGGCTACCCCGACGGCCTGCGCGGCGAAGCAATACCCATTTCCGCTCGCATTATCGGCGCCGCCGAGGTCTACGATGCGCTCAGCACGACCCGCCCGTACCAGAACAAGCTGTCCACCGATCAGGCGGTGCGTCGGATGGGGGAGCTCGTCGAAACCGTGCTCGACCCCAGGATCTTCACCGCCCTGGCGGAGGTGGTGACCCGGCGGCGATCGCTGGTGTTCCTGGAAGGCGGCGAGGGTCTGTAGAAAAACCAAACCCGGGGGCTTGCGCACCCCGGGCTGGTGGGCCGGGCGAAGTGGCCGTCACACTTCAACCGCGACCGCTTCCATCTATGTACTCAGACGCCGATCTAACGCTCGCGTCTGCTGGATTGTTTCAACCGCCCCGCTTCATCCCTGTCCCGCGTTCACATCCTTAGATGCCCATCCCCCTGGAACGGTTGCAGCCCCCGCCGGGAGTCAGCGGCGCTTCACCCGCCCCAGCCGCGAGGTCGTAATCGTTGCAAAGTGAGACCCGCGGCCCAGCACGACGGTTGTGTTCGCCGGTCCCCAGCCGATGCCGATCGGTCCGAATACGAGGTCGGCATTGGACACGCTCATAGCGACCCCGGCATGCGCCGGCCCCGGCCAGCGGGCGTATGGCTCCCATCCGGCGGGACCCTCCCGGTCGACTCGCAGCGAGTCGGACGCGAGGTGCAGCCGTGCGCGCGTGCCCTGCATCACGGCTGCCGCGCGGGCGACGGAGATGGCCGTGGTGACGTCGCGCGCCGCGGCGTCGGTGGCGATCCAGTCGAAGGCCGGGCCGAGACGCGGTATGACCAGCGTCACGAGCAGCCCCACGATGGCAATGACTGCCGCCATTTCAGCGAGCGTGAATCCCCTGCGCACGGTCAACACGATGCATTGGGGACGACCGTCATGTGTCACCGGAAACACGCACCCGCAGGCGAAAAACCGCGCGCCGGCACGCTTCCCGGCGCGGGCTAACCCCGGGGCGCTGGACGGGCTATGTTCCCTTGCCTTCGTCCGGGCCAACGCGATGACCGCCGCACCGCAGCGCGATCCCCTCCACACTCTGCGAGAGTACCGCAATCTCGCGCCGTGGAACCTGCATGACCTGTCCGTGCTGGTCGGCGCGCTGTTGCAGGCATCGGCGGTCACGCCGATCAATGCGGCGGCCCGCGCCACCCCGAGCCAGCGCACGATCCGCTTCTATGTGGCCCGCGGGCTGGTGTCGCCCCCCGAAGGCCGAGGCACCGCCGCGACGTACACCTATCGGCATTTCCTCCAGCTCCTGTGCATCAAATTGCGGCAGATGGAGGGCACCACCCTCGCGGCGATTACGCGCGAAATGCAGGACCAGACAGGCGACGTGTTGGAGCGACGGGCGGCCCAGCAGCTGGGCCCCGCCATGCCGCCGCCCGACCGGCTGACCCTGCGTGGCACCGAAGGCCTGCCGCGCGGCCGATCGGGGCGCGCGATCAGCTCGTGGCTGACGCGCGACGTGGAGCGCGAGCCAGGCACGCCCACCAGTTGGCGGCGCATCCCGGTGGCGCGAGGGGTGGAGCTCCACCTCGACGGCGACCACCCGCTCGCCCGGCTCGGCCCCGATGAAGCGGGAGTGGCGGAGGTCGTGCGGCAGGCGCTCGCGAAACTGCTGCCCCAGTGGCCCGCGTAGTATCCCCGCCGGCGCGCCCCGCCGGCCGTCTCTTTATCAGGGAGTGACCATGGGCGGTTCCTGGATTTTCCTGATCATCCTGGCGGTCGTGGTCCTGTACGGGATCAGCGCGTATAACGGGCTGATCAACCTCAAGAACCAGACGTTCAACGCGTTCAAGCAAATCGACGTGCAGCTCAAGCGGCGGCACGACCTGATCCCGAATCTGGTGAACGCCGTCAAAGGGGCTATGGACTTCGAGCGGCAGACGCTGGAGGCCGTGATCCAGGCCCGCAACCAGGCGGTGGCCGCCGGCGCGAACGCGGGACCCGGTGCCATGAAGCAGGTGGCGGCGGCCGAGAACCAGTTGTCGGCCGCGCTGTCGCGTTTCAATGTGGTGGTGGAGCAGTATCCGCAGCTCAAAGCGACCGGCAATGTGATGCAGCTGCAGGAGGAGCTCACCTCGACCGAGAACCGCATCGGGTTCTCGCGCCAGGCCTACAACGACACGGCGACGCAGTACAACACCAAGCAGCAGCAGTTCCCGACCAACCTGTTTGCCGGGCTGGCGAAGGCCACGCCCGCCGAGCTGTGGGAGATCACCGACGAAGCGGAGCGGGCCGTGCCCCAGGTGGATCTCTCAATGAAGCCCAAGGCGTGACGGACGAGACCGGACTCAACCTTTTTCAGCAACAGGAAGCCAATCGCCGACGCACTATCTGGCTGGTGATTGGCTTCGTGCTGTTCTTCGCCTGGCTCGGCTTCGGCGGCGACCTCATCTACTATCTGGGGACGAAGGACGGCGCGCCGGACGCCTACCGGCACACCTTCCCATGGTTCGGCCTGTTGCTCACCGCGATCGGCGC
>JBOHST010000166.1:0-11886 GCA_050733375.1 Gemmatimonadales bacterium | reverse complement strand
CCCGACCGGCCGTTCGTGTACGACAAGCTGACCGGCGCCGAGTTCCTGCGTTTCGTCGCGGGGCTGTACGGCCAGGAGGGCGACGGAGTCGAGCGCCGCATGGAGGAGCTGCTGGACGTCTTCGAGCTGTCCAGCTGGAAGGACGAGCTGATCGAAGCCTACAGCCACGGCATGCGTCAGAAGCTCATCATCTCGAGTGCGCTGATCCACCGGCCGGAGTGCATCGTTGTGGACGAGCCGATGGTAGGCCTCGATCCGAAGGGCGCGCGCCTGCTCAAGGACATCTTCCGGCAATTCGTCGACCGGGGCGGGACGGTGCTGATGAGCACGCACACGCTCGAGGTGGCAGAGGTGATGTGCGATCAGATCGGCATCCTCCAGCACGGCCAGATCGTCGCGCATGGAACGATGGCCGAGATTCGGCGCCAGCACATGGCCGGAGACGCCAGCCTGGAGGAATTGTTCTTGAAGCTCACCGGCGGCCACGCCGTCCGGGATTTGGTCGAGGTGCTGGGCAAGTGAACCAGCCCTCGCTCACGCATGTGCTGCAGCCCAAGTGGCGCACCGTGCAACAGCGGCTGCGCGAGGCGCGTGCCCGCGGTGGCGGCGGGAAGCTCGTGCTCCTGTTGGTGGTGGGCGGGGCCTTCTGGGCGGGCGTGTTCGGCGTGCTGTTCCGGATCCTTCAATACTTCCGGGGGGTGGAGGAGCTTGGCCCGCTGCTCGGCGCGAAGCTGCTTGGGGTCGCGTTGCTGTCGTTCGTGTCGATCCTCATCCTCTCGAACGTCATCACGGCCCTGTCGAGCTTCTTCCTCGCCAAGGACCTCGATCTGCTCGTCTCGACCCCCGTGGATTGGCTGCGGCTCTACCTCGCCAAGCTGGGCGAAACCCTGGTCCACTCGTCCTGGATGGTGGCGCTGATGACCGTGCCGATCCTGGCGGCGTACGGCGTCGTGTACCGTGGCGGGCTGCTCTTCGTCCCCCTTGCGCTCGCGGTGCTGTTGCCGCTGCTCGCGCTCCCGGCCGTGTTCGGGAGCGCGCTCACCTTGATTCTGGTCAACGTCTTTCCCGCGCGGCGTACCCGTGACCTGCTCTCGATCGTCGCGCTGGGCGCGGCGGCCGGTGTGATCCTGCTATTCCGCCTGATCCGTCCCGAGCAGCTGGCCCGGCCCGAGGGGTTCCGGAACTTGCTCGACTTTATCGCGGTCCTGCGCGCGCCCACGTCGCCGTTCTTGCCCAGCGAATGGGCCACGAACGCGATCATGGGCTTCCTGGGCGGCGATCTCGACCCGCTGCCGCTCCTGCTCCTGTGGACCACGGCGGCAGCGTTCGTGACCCTCGGCGCGCTGCTGCATCGGCAACTGTATGCCGCCGGATTCACCAAGGCACAGGAAGGCGCGGAGCGGTTTGTCCGCGGGATGTTCTGGCGGCGCACGGTGGGTACCGCGCTGTTTCCGCTGTCGGTGGCCAAGCGCGAGTTCGTGCTGAAAGACGTGAAGTTGTTCTTCCGCGACACGACGCAGTGGAGTCAGTTGATCCTGCTCGCCGTCCTGGTCGTGGTCTATCTCTTCAACATCAAAGCGCTGCCCCTGTTTCGCGGCGAACAGGTGCCGTTGTTCACCGTCACTCTCGTTTCGTTTCTGAACCTCGGGCTCTCCGGGTTCGTGCTCGCGTCGATCGCCGCGCGCTTCATCTTTCCCGCCGTGTCGCTCGAAGGCCGGCAGATGTGGCTGCTGCGCTCGAGCCCGCTCGACCTCCGAGCGCTGCTCTGGTCCAAATACTGGGTGGGGACCGTCCCGCTGCTCGTGCTTGCCCTGCTGTTGACGGGGCTCACGAACGTGCTGCTGAAGGCCTCGTCGTTCATGATGGTCGTGAGCCTCTCCACGATCTGCGCGTTGACCCTCGCGATCGCCGCGCTGGCGCTTGGCTTTGGCGCCCTCTACCCGCAGTTCGAGACGGAGAATGCGGCCCAGATTCCGACGTCCTTTGGCGGGCTGGTCTTCATGATGACGACCATCGCGCTGCTCGCGGCGGTGATCGTCGTCCTGAGCGTGCCGGTTTCCGCGTATGTGCGAAACGCGTACGATGGGCTCCCCACCCGAATCGACGCGGTCACGGTAGCGGCGTTCACCGCCGCCGCGGGTCTGTGCGCGGCGGCAACGGTCATCCCGCTGCGGATTGGACTGCGGAGAATGGAGAGCTTCGAATTCTGATCCCGCGTCCCCGCCCCGCGTCCGCGGAGCGGGGACCGGGCGCCGACTACAGCTTGAAGTTGACCCCGCCGCCGAACTCGACGCGGTCAGCGTTGCCGACGACGACGCGCAGCTGGACGAACGGCCGCCAGCTCACGGCTTTGAAGTCCCACCCACCGAGCAGTCCGAGCCCGACCTCGGAGCTCGACGCGCTGCCGAACGGCCCCAAATCGACGCTGGCACGGGAGTAGTTCAGCCCCGCGCCGACGTACAGCCCGGGGTTCGGCGTATTGATCCTCGGCCAGTACCGCACGTCACCATTCAGGGCCCACGCCGTGACGTTGTTGCCAGGAAAGTAGATGTCGAACGACGGGTAGAAATCGAATCGCGACGCCACCGGGTACGAGAACTGGGCGCCGAGGAACAGGTCGAGGTCGTTCGTGGCGAAACCGAGCTGGGGACCCAGCAGCATCTGTTTTCTCTGGGCGACGGCGGCGGTCGACAGCAGTAGGCTGGCCAGGGCTACCAGGAGCAGCCGTTGGGTCAGGAATTTCACGCTGAGGCTCCTTGGAAATGAGGGTCCGAAGCAAGTAGGGCCACGCGGCCGGCGAATCAAGGCTGGTTCAGCGCAACTTGAAGCTGAAGCCTCCAACCACCTGGAAGGCGCTGCCATTGCCGAGAATGATTCGCCCCTCCGCGTAGGGTACGAAGGGACGCCGGCGGAACTCCATCCCGCCCACCAGGTTCACGTTGACATCCCCGGTGGCGCCGGCGCGCAGATAATGCAATCCGCCACCGACGTACGCCGCTCCGAGCCGGGTGGGAGGCCGGTACTTCACATCCGCATTGAGCGCCCACGCGGAACCGGGGCCGATGGCGTAGTAGTCGAACGACGGGTACAGCTCCACGCGCTGCGAGACCGGAAATGTGAGCTGCACACCCAGGACCAAGGCATCCGCATCTCGGGCTTCCGGTTGACGCCACCAGAAACTGTCATGGCGTCACCCCTGTGGCAAGGTCGCGAGGCGCTCGAATGGACGGAGACGCGAACGGCGGGACGCCACTGCGCCCCGCCGTGCAATCGTTCAGTCGTCGGTCCCCATCGTCTACTCGATGCGGTACGGGATGCCCCACTCGTTCGAGCGATAGTTGTCCGCCGTCCCGAGCTGCAACGTCGCGGCATCGAGCGCGTCGATCACGAATCGGTCGCGGCCGGTGTGGCGCACGACCCAGCTGAGCTCGTACGCTCCGTTGCCGAGGTCGACCATCGGCACCCGACGCCAGCCGATCCGCAGCGGATCCGCGTGGCGCACATGCAAGAAGACGTACGTCGCCGGGGAGAAGCTGCCACCGGTGGTGTTCTCCACCTGCGCCACCACCCTGATGGTATCACCCTCGTGGAAGCGCGGGACTCTCGGCTCGACCTCGATGAGCGAGTCGGGGTTCTCCACCTGGAGCAGCAGCGAGTCGTTCTTGAACACGGCCACACTCGTGATCTGCACGGTGCGCCGATCCACTGCGGTGTTTTGCCAGTTGAGGAGCGTCAGTGCCGCCAGTCGCCACCCACGCGGCGCCGACCCGTCGCGCACGAACGCCGCACGCTGGAGCACGCCGTCGGCGAGCGGTTTGCTCGTCGGGTTGAACGTGTTGTCGGCCGAGGTGTCCACCAGAAACGCTCCCTGGAAATCCACGCCACGGGTGACCCAGGCGGAGTCACCCTGCACGATGATGGTGCGCGTGAACACCGGACGTGGGCCTCCCGGCACCACCCGCAGGCGGCCCCAGAAAATGGGCGCGACCGCCGGATCCAGCAGGCTGGAGCTCGAGAGGCTGGGCGCGGCGGAGTTCGACGCAACGGCGCCGGCATCGCCGAAGTCCGCGTCGGTGAAGCCGGTCAAGGCCTCGTAGGCCGCCTGCACCTGCGCCTGCTCGGCTGAAATGGCGGTGCCGGAATCGCTGCAGGCCGCCCCGGCGACGGCGGCGAACATGACGCCCGTGAGGGCGAGTCGGATGGTACGCATTGGTCCAGCTCCTGTCGGTGTGTGCGATGACGGTCGAACTGCTCGAAACCGCAGGAACAGACGCCGGGGATCCCTCTTTCGTTAAGGTGTGACCGTCGTCACGCGCGACGCGGGCATTGCGACATGGAGGACAGCACACGATTTTGGGTCGGCAACCTCCAGGCCAGCCATGACAGCCCCTGCCGATTCCGCCCCCCGTCCTCCGCGCACGTCGTGGTTCACCGTACGCCCAGAAACCGAGATCGGGGCCGCTCAGTCTGGCGTCCCCGAGGACGTGGGACGCGAGCTGGTCCGACGGCTGCTAGCCGAAGGCCCACGGGCGGAGGCCGCCCATCTGGTGATTCTCGCGATCACGGTGGCGGTCTTGTGGGGCTCCGTCGCTCCGGCTGTCCTTGCCGTCTGGGCAGCCGTCATCGTGGTGGTCACCGTAAGCCGCGGCGCCTTGCGTCGACGGCTGTTGCGGAGCGACCCGGCAGTGCAGACGAGCCTGCGGCGCATCCGCCCGATGCTAGCCGTAACCGGCCTGGCATGGGGCATTGGAGCGGCGGTGTTCCTGCAGGATGTCCCCGTGCAAGAAACGGGGCTCCTCTTGATGGTGCTCAGCGGACTGGCTGCGGGTGGCATCGCATCCCTGGCGGCAGACCTGTGGTGCTTCCGCTATTACCTCGCCGGGCTCCTGGCGCCGGTGCCCATCGGCCTGCTCCGCAGCCCGATGGAACGGGATGCGGTGCTGGCCGTTCTCCTGGTCCTGCTGTTCGGCGCGGCGATGATCCTGTTTCACCGCCGTTCCTACCTGCTCTTGCAGGGCTACTTGCTGCGCTCGGCGGAGGCGGAGCGGAACGAGCGGAAGGCGGAGCGGGACCGGGCCTACCTCGACGGCCTGCTGGCGAGCGCGCCGGTGGCGATCGCCGTGCTGGATGGCGAGGGGCGGATCCGGGGGACCAACCCGCAGTTCGAACGATTGTTCGGATACACCGCTGAGCACGCCATCGGTCGGGATCTCAACGACCTCATCGCGCCGAAGTCCGAGCAGGCGAAGGCTGCGATCCTGAACCAGCGCGCCCGCCGGGGGGAGACCGTCGTGGTCGAGGTGGAGCGCCGACGCAAGGACGGGCACCTCGTCCCGGTGCGGGCGTCCGCCACACGGGTCGAGGACGCGGTCGAGAGCGAGTTGTTCGTCATGTACGAGGACGTCACCGATCGCCGGAAGGCGCAGGACGCGGTCACCCGGCTCGCCAACATCGTCGAGACCTCCGAGGACGCCATCATCGGCCAGACGCTCGACGGGAAGATCGTGAGTTGGAACGCCGCGGCCCAGCGGATGTTCGGCTACGTCTTTGGTGAGGTGCAAGGCCGGTCCATCAGCTTGCTCGCGCCCCCGGACCGCGCCGAGGAGGTCGCCCGCAACCTGGAGCGCATCAGGCGCGGAGAGCACATCGAGCACTTCGAGACGGTGCGCTTGCGCAAGGACGGCACGCGGATTCCCGTCTCGATGAGCATCTCGCTCACGCGGGACACGGCGGGGCAGATCAGCGGGTTCTCGGCCATCGCGCGCGATGTGAGCGAGCAGGTCGCGACGCGCGAGGCGCTGCGCGTGGCGCGCGACACCGCCGAACGCATGGCGCAGACCCGGAGCGCGTTCCTCGCCAACATGAGCCACGAGATCCGCACGCCGATGAACGCGATCCTTGGCCTCACGGAGCTGCTGCTCGACACCGAGCTGGCCGCCGAGCAGCGCCACTCGCTCTCGCTCGTGCAGTCCTCGGCGGAGACGCTCCTCACCCTCATCAACGATATCCTCGACTTCTCGAAAATCGAAGCCGAGCACCTCCAGCTCGAATCCATCCCATTCGACCTCCCGCGCCTCGTGGAATCCACCATGGGATTGCTCGCCGTGCGGGCGCGCGAGCGCCGGCTCGAGCTGCTCGCCGACGTGCAGCCCGACGTGCCACCGATGGTCCGCGGCGACCCCACGCGCCTGCGGCAGGTACTCACGAACCTCATTGGCAATGCCATCAAGTTCACGCCCCAAGGCGAAGTGGTGGTCGCGGCCGCCCGCGTGCACGGAGCAGACGGCCGCGCGAACGTGCGATTCGCCGTCCGCGACACCGGGATCGGCATCCCGGCCGAGAAGCTGGGGGCCATTTTCGAGGAGTTCAGTCAGGCCGACGTCTCGACGACGCGTGAGTACGGCGGGACCGGCCTCGGACTGGCGATCGCCCAACGGCTGGTGCGGCTCATGGGCGGCGAGCTCACCGTCACGAGCGAGGTGGGTCGCGGGACGGAGTTCAGTTTCACTGTCCCGCTCGAGACCGAGGTCGCGGCCCCAGCGCCCGAGGCGCCCGCTCCCGGCGCCGTGCATCTCGCCGGACTACGCGCCCTGGTCGTGGACGACAACGCGACGAACCGCCGCATCGTGCAGGACATGCTGGGGGCGGCCGGCATCCGGGTCCACGAGGCCGAGGACGGCGAAGCGGGACTCGCCGCCATCAGCGCCGCGCGCAAAGACCAGGCCCCGTACGACCTCGTCGTCCTCGACGCCCAAATGCCGCAGCTGGACGGCTTCGAGCTGGCCGCCGCCGTCCGACGCGATCCGAAAATCGCCACCACCCGCTTGCTCATGCTCACCTCGGCGGGCCAGCGCGGCGACGGCCTGCGATGTCGCGAGCTTTGTATCCACGGATACCTACCCAAGCCCGCGTCGCGCAGCGACCTGATCGAGGCGGTGCGCGCGGTGCTCGGGTCCCCCGACACCATCGACGTGGTCACGCGCCACTCCATCGCCGAGTCCCGCAAACACCTGCGGATTCTCCTGACTGAGGACAATCCGGTGAACCAGGAAGTGGCCGCCTCGATGCTCCGCAAACGCGGCCACACCGTCGACGTCGTCTCCAACGGCAGAGCCGCCGTCGAAGCGACGTCCACCGAGCGATACGACCTGGTGCTCATGGACATCCAGATGCCGGAAATGGACGGCTTCCAGGCGACGCAGGCGATCCGGGCCACGCCGGAAGGCGGCGCCCTCCCGATCATCGCGCTCACGGCCCACGCCTTGAGCGGTGAGCGTGAGCGCTGCCTCTCGATGGGGATGACCGGCTACCTCTCAAAGCCCTACAAGGGGCACGAGCTGTTCGCCGCGGTGGAAGGGTGGGCGCAGGACATCGCCACGAGCCCCACGACGCCGGCTGCGCCGCTCGAGGCGCCGCCGGTCGACCTGGACAATTTTCGACAAGACATGCGCGACGCGGGGGCGGAGGCCGCGGTCGACTCGATCCTCGACACGTTCCTGCAGACCGCCCAGGACCGGATCACCGCCGTGACGGGCGCCCTCACGGTAGGCGCGCCGCAGGAAATCGAACGCGCCGCCCACGCGTTCAAGTCGGCGGCGGGAGCGATCGGGGCCAAAGGTCTCGCCACCCTGTTGTTGCAGCTGGAGGAGGCGGGGAAGGCGGGAGAGATAGCGCAGGCCCGCGGGCTCGAAGATCGGTTCCGGACCGAGGCCGAGGCGGTGCTCGGCTATCTTCGGGCGGCCCTGGCGAGCGCGCCGCCGAAAAACTGAAGCCCGGCTAGGCCGCGACCTTCACGCCGCAGCGGGCGCAGAAGCGCGCCTCTGGCTCCAACGCCGAGCCGCAGCGTGTGCAGTACCCCCGCGCCTCGCCGAGCCGGCGGCCGCACGCCGAGCAGAAGCGCGCGTCCCGTTCGGGCCGCAGGCCATGCGTAGGACACGCGACCGTTGGGCCGGAGGGGGATGCGCGGGGAACGACCGGCAACGGCGTTGCTTCGTCCTCCCGTAGGGCCACCAGCGCTTCCGCCGTGTATTTCCGCTGCAACGCGTCGTAATCGCCGTCGCTCAGTTTCCCGGTGGCGCGGTCGAACTCGATTTCCTTCAGCGCGCGGAGCGCGACCGCGCGGCGGGAGAAATCGTCCTCCGGATCCTCGCCGTCATCCCCCGCTTCCGGCCGCTCCGCGTGCGGTACGGGTGACAGGACCGGTCGCAACACGAAATACACGGCGACGGCCGACAGGGCGATGCCCAACGCCAGCTCGAGCGCGCTCATGCCTCGGTGCGCCGCAGCTCGCGGCGCAACCGCTCGAGCTCGGCACTGCTGCCGGAGACCTCCACATCCGCCTCCGCGGGGGGCAGTGCGTGCGGGGAGCGGCGCACCCAACGCCGCATCGCGAGCACGAGCAGCGCGCCCGCCGCGAGGATCACCAAGGTGGGAAGGAAATACCCGGCGAGGTTGAAGCCTCGCTTGGGCGGTGCCATGAGGATGGCCACGCCGTGCTCGCGGATGAATTCGGCGATGATCTCATCGGCGGACGACCCGGCCGCGGCGAGCTCCAGCACGCGCTGGTGCATCTTGGGGCTCACGGGACAGGTGAAGTCCGTTGTCCGGCAGGTGTACACGTCCAGGGTGCACCCACAGGTGCACTTGAGCTGCTTCTCGATCGCCTGGATCGCGGCATCGTTGTCCGCGGCCGTCACGGGCTGGACCGACCGACCGGCCCACCAAGGGCTGAACACCTTCCCCGAGGGTCCGGCTTCGGGGAGCGAATCCTGGACGGATGGGCGGCTGGATGGACGGGCGGATAGCAGCAGGCCTATCCCACCGACGAACAACTCCCGACGCGTCCACTGCGCGGATCCGGCCATCCGGCTATCCGCCATCCGTTGACACCAGCTTCACCGCATACCCCGCCTGTTCGCGACGCACGGCCGGAGCGCCGCCGCCGGGCCACATCACGATCAGACCGCCCAGCGCGACGATCATCCCCCCGAACCACACCCACCAGACCAGGGGGTTGATGGTGAAGCGATACACCGACTGCTCGGTGCCGTCCACGAGGCCGGCCAGCACGACATAGAGATCCTCGCGGAGGTCGCTCTTGATCCCGACTTCGGTGGACGGTTGGAACGTGGGGTTCCCCGCGGCGTCCACGTGCTGACGTTTCTCCGTCGTCATGAGGCCGATGCGCCGGCCGTCGCGCGCCACTTCGAGCGTCGCTGCGGTCACCTGCCGGTTGAGCGCCTTGTACTGCGACACCCCAAAGTGGGTGAACGTGTACGTCCACCCATACGGGCTCTTCAGGGTGGCCGACTCCCCCGGACGGAGCGTCGCTTCGGTTTCTGTCTTGAACGCCATCCCGGTGAACGAGATGAACAGGATCACAATGCCCGCGTGCACGATGTAGCCGCCGTACCGCCGGCGATTTCGCGCGATCAGGCGGCCGAAGGCGAGCGGCCAGCCTTCCCCATACTGGCGGTGGCGGGCGACCACGCCGCGGAGAAACTCCTGGGCGATCGTGGCGCTGACGAGCGCGCCCAGTGCGACCGCCACCACGGGGTAGAACTCCCGCATCCCGGCCGCGAGTAGCGCCAGCAAGGTCAGTCCGCACGCGGTGGCGGGCACGGCGAAGTGGCGCCGCAGATTCGCCGCGGACGAACGCCGCCACGCGATCAGCGGACCGATCCCTGTGACCGCCAACAGAGCGAGCCCGAGCGGGATGTTCACCTGGTTGAAGAATGGCGGACCGACCGTGACCTTCGTTCCCGACACGAGCTCCGAGAGAATCGGAAACAGCGTGCCCCAGAGCACGGAGAACGCGATGCCCACAAGGAGGAGGTTGTTGAACAGGAAGCTGGCTTCGCGGCTCACCATCGATTCGAGCGTCGCATCGGCCTGCAGCAGCGGCAGCCGTCTGGCGTACACCCAAAAGCTCAGGATCGCCGCGACGATGAGAAAGACGAGAAAAAAATATCCGACATTCGATTGGGTGAACGAATGTACCGACGAGATCACGCCGGAGCGCGTGATGAAGGTCCCGAAAATCGAGAGTAGCCAGGAGCCGATGATGAGCGCGAGATTCCATTTTTTCAGCATGCCGCGCTTTTCCTGGACCATGACGGAGTGCAGGAACGCCGTCATGGTGAGCCACGGCAGGAATGACGCGTTCTCGACCGGATCCCACGCCCAGTACCCGCCCCACCCGAGCTCGACGTAGGCCCACCACATCCCGAGACAGATGCCGACCGACAGAAACAGCCACGACAGCAGCGTCCACTTGCGGATCGCCACCAGCCAGTCGGCGTCGAGCCGCTTGGAGAGCAACGCCGCCATGGCGAAGGCGAACGGGATGGTGATCGAGATGTATCCGAGGTAGAGCATCGGGGGATGGAACACCATCCCCGGGTTCTGGAGCTGCGGGTTGAGCCCGTTGCCGTCGATTGGCGTGTACGGGAGGCGAGCGAACGGATTCGCCTGACCGAATAGCATCACGCTGACGAAAAACACGCCGACCAGGCACGTGATCGCCCCGACGTAGGGCAAATAGACCCGGTGACGCCGCGCGGTCAGCGCCTGCGCCAGCGCGCCGAACAGCGACAGGACCGCAGCCCAGAAGAGCAAGCTGCCCTTCTGCCCGGCGTACAGCGCGGACCAGTTGTAGAAAACGGGCAGGTTGCGGCTGGTGTAGGCGGCGACGTACTCCACGTTGAAATCGTGGCGGAACAGCGCCACCTCGAGCGCCACCACCGCCACGACCAGCGCACCGCACATCGCGTACACGGCGTGGCGGGAGCTCGCGATCAGGTCACCGCGCGCGCGGCTGCCGCCCAGGAATCCGGTGAGGGCACCCCAGAGCCCGAGCAGGAACGCGACCCAGAGCGCCAGAGTGCCGAGCAGCGTCATCTACGCCTTCGGGACCGACTCGTAGCGGGAACCGCACTTGGCCAGGACGACGGTCGCGTGAATCACGCCGTCCTTCTGGAGCCGCCCCTCGACCACGACCTCTACGCTATCGGTGAAGGTGTCCGGCGCCAGCCCGCGATAGACCACCGGATAGGTGGCGCTGCCATCGGTGATCTCGAAACGCATAGTCTGGGAGGCCACCTCGCGCGTGACGCTTCCCGGGACCACGTGCGCGCCCACTTTCATGCCGACGTCGTAGAACGTGGGATCCGCGGCGAGCTTCTTCGAGAGCTCGCTGGGGGTGAGGAAGTATTGCCCGGTGCGCTTGATGCCGGTGGCCATCAAGTACCCCACCGAGCCGAGGATCAGCACCGCCCCGATGGCGAATTTC
The DNA here is from genome assembly GCA_050733375.1 of Gemmatimonadales bacterium. Lineage (GTDB taxonomy): Bacteria > Gemmatimonadota > Gemmatimonadetes > Gemmatimonadales > GWC2-71-9 > DASTHG01. The sequence continues at coordinate 596 of JBOHST010000166.1, read as the reverse complement.
ATGCCGGCTTTCATGGCTGGATTATACCCCGCGCGGTGGCCCGTGGGGAGGTTTGGGCGGAATCGTGAAGCGGTCATGAAGCCGAACGTGACGCGGCGTGCGGGTATGAGTCGACCCGGCTGCCCCACCGAGCAGGGCGAGCGCGATCTTGAGGGTCCTGTCCATGCACACTCCACATATCGAGATGCCGCGCGTACGCGTACCGGAACGGGGTGGTTTCAGGCGGCGGGATCCCGCCGACGGTCGGCCTGCGCGAGTGCGAGTCCGACGGCCGCGGCGGCATCGCTCGCACGGGGAACCTCGACCGCTCCTACGAAGCGATCGTGCAGCCCGACCACCGGCGTCCCGATGCGCAGCGCCAGCGCGATTTCCGAAAGCGTGCCGTAGCTGCCGCCGATCGCGATGACGGCTCCAGCGGCCCGCACGATCAGGGCGTTGCGCATCTCACCCATGCCGGTGGCGAGAGGAATGTCGATGAATCGATTCGCGTCAGCCGGATCATTCCCCGGCAGGATTCCGATGGTGAGCCCGCCACCCGCCCGCACGCCTCGCGCCACTGCTTCCATCACCCCGGTCAGTCCGCCGCACAACACGAT
>JBOHST010000165.1:0-6252 GCA_050733375.1 Gemmatimonadales bacterium | reverse complement strand
TCGCCGAACTTGAGCAGCACTTCGCCCAGGCCGGCGAGGGCATCTTCATGGTCCGGATCGAGGGCGATCGCCTCGTCGAAGGCGCGGCGGGCCCAGGCGTACTCCTCGCGCGCCAGTCGGGCGTAGCCCATGCCGACGTGCAGCTCGACGGCGTTCGGGTAGAGACTCAACCCGTCGCGGAGCACCTCGATAGCGTCGTCGTACTGTCCTTCGTTGTAGAGCTGATGAGCGCGGTCGTCGAATTCGTCGGAGCTGAGGAACGGTTCCCCAGTCATTCGAATGGGACCCCTTGGAAGGTTGCGCTATGATACGACACGAGAGGCGGTTCCACAAGCAGAGACGCGGTCGCGGAGTCTGGCGTCACGGTCGCGATGCCGCGAGGGCGTTCCCGGCCACGAGCAGGAAGCTCGCGGCGCGCAGGCCCTCCCCCTGGACGGCGCCGGCGAACGCTTCGAGCGTCGCTTCGGCGCGGCGGCGGTAGTCCGGATCGCCGGTCGCGGCGGCCAGGCCGAGCAGCAGGTGCGCAGCCCACGCGTTCGCGCCGGGCAGGAGATCGTCGAGCACCGGCTTCACCCGATCATCGAGCGGCGGCGCCGGTACGTCCCGCGCGGCGATATCGAAATAGCCTCCGGACGGATCGGCGAAATCGCGATCCATCACGGCAACGAGGTCGAGCGCGCCGTCCAGGTAGCGGCGCCGACCAGTCGCGTTGTAGGCCGCCACGCAGGCGGCCGCCACCTGCACCTGATCCTGCAGCAGCCCCGCGAGATCACCTGCCCCCGTGTGCCGGACGCCGGCGCCGCGCGCGTATACGCGCCGCAGCAGGGTGTCGAGCGCCGCGACTGCGCGCCGCTGCGCCAGGGTATCGCGTAGGGCATCCGAGGTTTCGATCGCGGACGCAATGGCGTACCCGTCCCGGTCCGCAAACAGCGCCCGGCCATCGCCGAACGTCAGCGTCCGCAGCAGGGCGGTGAGCTCTTTGTGGCTCCCCGCGTGGTACCGGGGTTCGGCGGTGAACACCCAGGCGAGCGACAGCGCGCGGGCGAGCGCGGCGTGCACGATCTCCGGCGGCTCGTCGATGATCACCGCCGCCACGGACCCCGAATCGAGGAGCGCGTCGAGCGACCGTCGCGCCACGCTGAGGGAAATGGTGTCGCCGCGGCGGCTGTACTCGCTGAGTAGCAGCACCACGCCCTGCGCCGGCCCGAACCCGCCCAAACCGCGGCCGGCTTGCATCGCCGTCTCGAGCGCCGCCCGCACCGACCCCACTTCGAACGCGAGCGCGGGCGGCCGCAGCACCCCATGTCCGCCCAGCCCGCGCGACAACGCGAGCTGCCGCACGACAGCCGCGTGTCGCAACAGAAAGGCGCGTCGATCCCGGAAATCGCGGGCGATGTCGGGAAGGAGCTGCTTCAGGCCGCGGCCGGTGAGGGGGTCGTCGGCCGGGAAATACGTGCCGCCGAAGAAAGCGGCGCCGTCGGGAGTGAGAAACACGGTGAGGGGGTAGCCGCGCAGGCCCGCCAACGAGAGCACCGCCGCCTGGTAGCGTTGCGCCACATCGGGACGCTCGTCGCGGTCGACGCGCACCGGGACGAAGAGCGAGTCGATCAGCGCGCCGAGCATCGGATCGGAGTACACCTCCCGATCCATGACCGTGCACCAGCGACAGTCTTCTGCGCCGACGTATAACAGGACCGGCCGATCGAGGCGAGCCGCCAAGGCGAAGACTTCCCGACTCCACGGCTGCCAGCTGACCGGCTGGCGAGCCGCGCGGGCGAGATAGGGCGTCGCGGTGTGCGCCATGCGGTTCACGAGCGGACCGTGCTCGGTCACGCACGCGGTCGTGAACAGCACGAGGCACAGTAGGAGCGTAGGGCGAGCGGGCATGCGAGGCGACGGGTACTGTACATACCCGGCCGCGCGCACACCCGTTCCCGACGCTGGGGCTGCCGGCGCAGCGAACATCGGCCTGGAGGTCGCCGCTTGCCGGGGCCGGGCGTGCGGTCCCTTCCCACGGCTACTGCCGACGGAGCCTGCCAGGCCGAATGCGCGTGGCTGCTGCCACACTACGGCTGTCGAGGGTCACGTGGATGGCGCGCGGTGTTATGCTTTCTGAACCATGGACGCCATTGCCACGACCATCACCCCCAAGCCGAACGGCCCGCTGATTGTCGAGGGTCCGGTGCGCATCATGAGTGCGGACGGCATGGAGATCCCGGTGCCGCCGCGCAAGGACGGAACGCCCGCGCAAGTCGTTGTCCTGTGCCGTTGTGGGTCATCCGCGACGAAGCCGTTCTGCGACGGGTCGCACCGGCGCATCGGGTTCAACAGCGCCGCCACCCCGGCCCCCGCTCCCCGGCCTTAAGCACGCGGTGTTATAGTTTGTGCCTGTTCCGGGCCCCCCGTCCCCGCCCCGTCTCCACGGGCCGGATTGGCAGGCCTATTGTTGTGAGCGCGCCCTATCTGGAGGAAACGCAATGGCGAAGGCTGGAAAGGTCCCGATGGCGGCGGACGAGGGATATTGCGTGAAGTGCAAAACGAAACGGAAAATCTCGAACCCGCAGGAAGTTCAGATGGCCAACGGCCGCCCGGCCCTGAAAGGCGTCTGCCCCGTATGCGGGACGGGAATGTTCAAGATCCTTCCGCCGAAGTGAGCTGACGCTGGACGACCGAAATCAAAACGAGGGCCCGGCATCGAGCCGGGCCCTTCGTCTAGCCAGTCGCACCGTCCGTCACTGCTCTATTGCTCCGCCATGAATGGGTACGCGAAGTCCGTCGGCGGGGTGAAGGTCTCCTTGATCACCCGCGGCGACACCCAGCGGATCAGGTTGAACAGGCTGCCGGCCTTGTCATTGGTGCCGCTGGCGCGGGCGCCGCCGAACGGTTGCTGCCCCACGACGGCGCCGGTCGGTTTGTCGTTCACGTAGCAATTGCCGGCCGCGTAGCGCAGCGCGGAGAGCGCCTCGCCCACCGCGTGGCGGTCACGCGCGAACACGGCGCCGGTGAGCGCGTAGGGGGACGTCGTGTCCACCAGGCGGAGCGTTTCGGTCCACTGTCGCTCGGGGTAGACGTGCAGCGTGAGGACGGGACCAAAGATCTCATCGCACATCGTGCGGTATACCGGGTCCTCAGCCTGGAGCAGTGTCGGTTGGATGAAGTAGCCGTCCGCGTCGTCGCAGCCGCCGCCGAACAGCACGGTGACGCCCGGCGCCGTCTTCGCGGCATCGATGTAGCCCTTGATCTTGTCGAACGCCTTCCGGTCGATCACGGCGCCCATGAAGTTGCGGAAGTCGGCCGGATCGCCCACCCGGATGCGCTCGAGCATCGCGACCACGCGATCGCGCACCCCCGGCCAGATGGAGTCCGGCACGTAGGCGCGGGAGGCGGCCGAACATTTCTGGCCCTGGTATTCGAACGCGCCGCGGACGATCGCGGTGGCGAGCTGATCGGGGTCGGCGCTGGCATGGGCGAGGATGAAGTCCTTGCCTCCCGTCTCGCCCACGAGGCGCGGGTAGTCGGCGTACTGTCGCAAGTTCTTGGCGACCGTGTCCCACAGCGACTGGAACACCTCGGTGGAGCCGGTGAAGTGGATGCCTCCCAAGTGCCGGTCGGCCAGCAACGCCGCGCTGATCTGCGACGCCGGTCCCGGCAGGAAGTTGATCACGCCCGGGGGCAGCCCCGCTTCCTCGAGCAGCTTCATCAGGAAGTAGTTCGAGTACACCGCCGTGCCGGCGGGCTTCCACACGACGGTCGTCCCCATGAGCGCCGGCGCCGATGACAGGTTGCCGCCGATGGAGGTGAAGTTGAAGGGGCTGATGGCGTAGACGAACCCCTCGAGCGGCCGGTAGTCCAGGAGGTTCCACGCGCCGGGCGCCGACAGCGGCTGTTCGGCGTGGATGCGCTCCGCGAAGTGCGCGTTGAAGCGGAAGAAGTCGATCAATTCGCACGCCGCATCGATCTCGGCCTGATGCGACGTCTTGCTCTGTCCCAGCATCGTCGCGGCATTGACGCTCGCCCGATGCGTGCCGGCGAGCAGGTCTGCCGCCTTGAGGAACACCGCCGCCCGCTGCTCGAGGGAGCTGGCCGCCCACTCCGGCCACGCGGCGCGCGCCGCCGCGATGGCGGCCGCAATTTCTTTCGGTCCGGCCTGGTGCACCTTGGCCAGCACGTGCTGGTGGCAATGCGGCATGACCGCATCCACCGTCTTGCCGGTGCGAATCTCCTTGCCACCCACGATTACCGGGATCTCGATCGGGCGGGCGCTCAATTCGCGCAGCGCGCGTTTCAGCTCGTCGCGCTCGGGGGTGCCCGGCGCGTGGGAGCGGACGGGCTCATTGATGGGGACGGGGATCTTGGGCATAGCGGGAATCTAACGAAACCCTGGAGCCGACTCTACTTTCGCGAGGGAGGGTGGCAAGGGGGAACACGCGCGTGTTTAGTACGGTGTCATGACCATCGATCCGCAGACCCGCATCGGTCACGTCCACCTCACGGTCTCCGACTTGGAGCGCGCGCGCGCCTTCTACCACGACGTGCTGGGCTTCGAGGTCACGTCGCGGGTCGGGAGCGAAGCCGTGTTCCTGTCGGCGGGGGGATACCACCATCACATCGGCTTGAACACGTGGGCAGGTCGCGGCGCACCCCGTCCGGCGCAGGGAACCACCGGCCTGTACCACTTCGCCATCTTGCTTCCCGACCGCCAGGCGCTGGCCGCCACGGTGCGGCGTGTGCTCGAGCACGGCATTGCGCTCGAGGGTGCGTCCGACCACGGTGTGAGCGAGGCGATCTACCTGCGCGATCCGGACGGCAATGGCATCGAGCTGTACCGCGACCGGCCGTCCGCCGAGTGGCCGCGCGCGCCGGACGGATCACTCGTCATGCACACGCGGCCGCTGGATGTGGTAGATCTTCTGCAGGCGAGCTGAAGCTGGTCGGCTGCTGGGCCCTGAGCGTGCCGATTCCCAGCAGCACGGCCAAAACCGACACCGACGCTGATTCGCCCGATTCGCATACGCGGGGACTATGCCTCCGGGCTGAATGGCGGTAGCGCACCGCGCTGCACCGGGATCGGGAGCGAGACCGTGAACGTGGTGCTCACTCCTTCGGTGGATTTCACGGACACCGTCCCGCCGAACACTTCCTGGGCCACCTTGCGCACCACGGTCAGCCCCGCGCCGCCCTCGCCGGGTGGCTTCGTGGTGAATCCCGCCTCGAACACGCGATCGACGAGGTACGCCGGAATGCCGACACCGCGGTCGGTCACCGAGAGACGCAGCGTCTCTCCCTCGTGATCGAGCCGTACCGTGATCGACCCGCGACCACCGCTCGAAGCCTCCGCGGCGTTGCGCACCAGATTGATCAGCAGCTCGTACAGCAGGTTCGGGTCCCCGCTCAGGTGGACGGTCTCGAGCGCCGTCGCCAACTCGACGTCGATGCCGCGCTGACGCAGCACCCGTCCCTCGAGCGCCACCACGGACCGGGCCACCCGGACGGCGTCGAAGCGCTCGCGCCCGCCGATCGCCCCGCGCGCGCGATCCTGCACGGCCTGTAGAAAATCGAAAGCGCGGCTCAGCGCCTCGAGCACTTCGCCCAGCTCCTCCAGCAGCTCGAGGCGTCGCGCCACCGGAAGGTCCTCCATCCGGCCCAGCGACTCCATCGTCAACTGCAACCCGGCTTGCGCGGCGCTGAGCGGATTCTTCGCCTCGTGCGCGATCACCGATGGCAGGGTGAGCAGGTCGCGGAGTGGGTCGACGGAGATCGACGGCGGGCGGCCCACTTCGGCTCCCTCGCGCCGGTCGGAGAGCCCCACGCACAAGCCGGCCAGCTCGAGCGTGAGGCGCGTCGGGCTGCGGCGCTCCCTGCCGTCCGGCGGGCCGGAAGCGGGCCGCATGCGCACCGGGGCGATGACCCAGGGGCCGTCGTGCGCAAGCCGGCATCCGACAAACCGGCTGCCGCTGCGGATCGGGACTCCCCACCGCTTCAGCGTGACGTCGACGTCGATGCTGGTAAAATGATGTCGCGGATGTGGATCGCTTGTGGCCCGAGGGATCATGGCCGGCCCGTCGGCGACTTCCCAAAGGGTCACGGGGCGGCCGTCGAGCGCCACGCTCGTCTGCCGCAGGATCTCCCCGGCGCCACCCCGAAAGTTTTCCGTTGCCACCTCCGGTGCCCCCTTTCGGGAATCCCTCGGTCGACCAGCGCGCACCTAAAGTAGCAACAATGGCCCGTAAAGGGTACAATTTTCACTACTTC
>JBOHST010000164.1:0-4340 GCA_050733375.1 Gemmatimonadales bacterium | reverse complement strand
CTCGTGCGGGCCGCCATCTTCGTCCCGCTGCTCTGCGCCGCATGGCTCGCGATGGTCGAAATCGGGTTCACGCCGCGGGCGCTCGAATGGCGCCGTGTCCCCGCCGAGCTGCGACGCGTTTTCATCGAGGGGATGGACTACGGCCTGCACCATCGGGTGGTGCGACCGGTGATGCTGGCCTCGTTGGTCAACATGAGCTTCATGATCTTCGGGTTCTACAGCTGGCAGCGGTACTTCCTCGATCTGCTTGGACGCGATCTGATATGGGTGTCGGGGCTCATCGCCGCCCTGCTCTCTCTCTCGATGATCCTCGGAAACGCGCTGATGCGGCCGTTGTCCCATATCGTGCGGACGCGCACCGGCCTCCTGATCGGCTCACTGGCGATCCAGGCGGCGATGGTCGTGGTGTGTGGGGTGCTGGGGCTGGGGGTGACGGGAGGGGGTGGGGGACACCAAGCCGTGCCCTTCCGGTTCATCGCGGTGGTGGGGCTATACCTCGTGTACGGCGTCGCCCTGGGCGTCATGGGCCCGGTCAAGCAGGGCTATCTGAACGCCCACATCCCCTCTGCCAATCGCGCGACGATCATTTCGCTCGATTCGTTCTTCGCGAACCTGGGCGGCGTGGCCGGGCAGTCGGGATGGGGTTACCTCGCACGGGCGCGTTCGATCGCCGAGGCGTGGGTCGGCGCCGGTGTGGCGCTGTTTATCGGAGTGCCGCTCTACTGGTGGGCACGGAGGAACGATCGGCAGCTGGACCGGTTTCAGTGAACCGCCCCCAAATACCTCGACCGGGCTCCCGCAGTCACATCACGGCTTGCGCTTGGCGAACTTCGGCAGCGCGCTCCGGTGCCGCTTCAGGAATTCCTCGTAGATGTGACTGTCGGTGTAATCCCGCATCTCGCAGATCTGCTGGCCCCGGAAGGTGAGGATCGCGCACGTTCGCTGGTCCATCACGTCCTGCGGATCGCTCTTCAACCAGCTGCGCTCGCGGATCTCCACGATCACGCGATCGTCGGCATCGTACCAGGTGCGCCACACGTCCTCGTAGCCCCAGTCGGCGGCGCCGAGGCCCTGCTCGCGGTCGGTCATGGAACGGATCACGGTGTCGCGGCCGCGCCATTCGCCGCCGATCGGCGGCCTCCCGGCGCACCAGTAGACGATGTCCTCGGTGAAGTACGAGGCGACTTCGTCCATCTTTCCCGCGAACAGAGCCCGCTCGTACGCCTTCGCCACGTCGATGCGCGTGCTCATACCGCCGCCTCCTCCGGCATGGTGACGGGGTTCGCCTTGCGGCCGGCCCGCTCCATCGGCCGGTCCATCTCGGCCTTGTGCTCGTCGAGAATCTTCCAGAACTCCAGCGCCCGCCCGGCCAGCTCGCGCGAAGCCTCCGCGAGCCCTTCGCTCATCTTCACCTGGCGCACGTTGTTCTCCATGTCTTCGGCGTCCCAGCCGCGCGAATGGGCGATGAACGGAAACGGCGGGAACATGAATCCCAGCTCCGACCAGAAGGTGAACATCGACCCCGCTACCCCCTGGATGTTGTCCTGGCCGCCCGTGATGATGAACGCCGCGACCTTGTTTTTGATCAAGACCGTGTTGTGGATCGTGACCTGGTTCTGCACGCAGTTCAACCGCTCGACCATCTTGTAGTACAACGACGACGCGTTCCCCCAGCGGATCGGCGTGGAGATCAGGACGACGTCCGCCCAGTTGACGAGCCCCTCGTACACGGCGGTCAGCTGGTCGTCCGGATCGCGCTCGGTGATCGCGCACGGCCAGGTGCAGGCGTGCGACGCCTTGGAGTAGTTCCCCTCGCAGTGGCGGAACGTCAGGTCGCGCAGCTGGATGGTCTGGGTGTCGGCGTGCAGCGTCTGCTTCGCGTGGCGCATCGCGTGCGCGAGCAGCGCGTCGGAGGTGGAAAAGCGGGGATTCGCGGCGTCCATCGCGGTGGTCGAAATGCCGAGCACCCGCGGCGGAGCGCCGGCGGGCTTTCCTTTCGGGGCGAGCAACGGATGCGGCTCGTGCTTGATCACCTTGCGGGGCGTGACCGGTGGGGTCTGCACGTAGACGCCGTCGGCGCGCTCTTCGATCGCGTACACCGCGGCGGCATCCTCCCCGTACCCCTCGGGTCCCTTGCCGGTCACCAGGCTGTACTCCCAGCCGTGCCAGGGGCACATCACGAACTCGCCCCGCACCCGGCCTTCGCACAGCGGGCCGCCTTTATGATTGCAGGTGTTGGAGATCGCGCGAATCTGTCCCTGATAGGGAAACACCGCGATGGTGTGCCGGTCGAGCTTCACCGCGAACGGGGCGCGGGCGAGCAGCTCGTCCTTCGTGCCGAGGCGATGCCACGTGCTCATGAGAGCTCCGGAAAAAAGGCTTGCAGAAACGTATCCCCGAGCGCACGTGCCTGCGACGGGTAGATTCCTCGCCCATGCCGACCGCGTCCTCGCGCCCGCGACTGTTGGTCATCTGGCTCACGATCTTCATCGACCTGATGGGGTTCGGCATCGTGATGCCGATCCTCCCCTACTACGCCCAGCGATTCGGCGCGCACGGGCTGGGGTATGGCGCGCTGGTCGGCGCCTTCTCGCTGATGCAGTTTGTGGCTACCGCGCTGCTCGGCCGGCTCTCCGATCGGGTCGGGCGGCGGCCGATCCTCCTCACCACGATGTTGCTCAACGCGGCGGGCTATGTGCTGTTCGCCTTCGCCCCGTCGTACTTCCTGCTGCTGTTGTCACGGCTCGTGTCCGGGTTTGCGGGCGGCAACATCTCCGCCGCCCAGGCCTATGTCGCCGACATCACGTCCGCCGAGGACCGCTCGAAAGGCATGGGGCTGATCGGGATGGCGTTCGGTCTTGGCTTCATTGTCGGACCAGGGATCGGTGTGCTCGCGGCACACTATGGCGGCCACGCCGGCCCCGGACTCGTGGCGGCGGGACTGGCCCTCGTGAACCTGCTGTCGGCGTACTGGATTCTCCCCGAATCGCTCAAGCAGGAACACCGCACGGCGGGCGACATCTGGCCGTTCGGCCACATGGCCGTCGCGCTCGGGCACCCCGAGCTGCGCGCGCTGATGCTGGTGTGGGCCATCGCCCCATTCGCCTTCGCCGGTTACACCGTAGCCCTGCCGCTGTGGGCGGCGGCTTCGCTCGATTGGAAGGAGCGAGAGCTGGGTGTGTTCTTCGTGGTGGTTGGAACGGTCGCGGCAATCGTGCAGGGCGGGCTGTTCCGGGTGCTCACGCGGCGCGTGGGGGACCGCGCGCTGCTCATCGCGGGCATGGTCGGCATGGCCCTCGCGATCGGCGCCGTCCCCTTCCTGGCGAGCTCAGGCGCCCTGTACGCCTGGACCGTCGTGCTGGCCTTCTCGAACAGCATCATGTCGCCGGCGGCGGCGGGGCTGGTCTCGACCTTCGCCGCGGCGAACGAGCAGGGCACGGTGCTCGGCGTGGCCCAGTCGCTCGCGGCGTTGGGCCGGTTTTCCGGACCGGTGATGATCGGCGGAGTGTACGACAGAGTCGCGCCGACGGTGGCCTTTGTCGCCGCGGCGGGCGTGATGCTGGTGGGTTGGATCGCGTCGTTGGGAGTGCCCAGGGCCAGGCACGGGGGTGGTGCGCCGGCCGGGCCGTGATAGAATATCGGTGGTCCTCAATACCTTCCAAAAGGAGCGATCATGTCGAGACGATCTTACGCCGCCCTCGCGTTCGTGGCGCTCATTGGGGCGCCCGCCCTCCGGGCCCAGGCCCCCGAGCCGCCGAAGCCCGGGCCGGAACACCAGAAGCTCGGCTACTTCGTCGGCCGGTGGAACATCGAAGGCTCCATGCAGGCCGGACCCATGGGCCCCGGCGGGGCGCTGACGGCGACGGACACCTGCGAGTGGTTCGCGGGCGGATTTCACATCGTGTGCAAGTCCACTGGGCGAGGCCCCGGGGGTGAGATGCACGGCCTCAACCTCCTGGGCTACAACGCGGAGTTGAAGAAGTACACGTACTACGGCATCGACAACAGCGGCTGGGGCGACGGCGCGACCGGCGCGGTGGTGGGCGACACCTGGAATTGGGAGTCGGAGGCGACGTACGGCGGGCAGTCGGTGAAGACGAGGTACACGATCAAACAGGTCTCGCCCGACTCCTACACCTGGCGTATGGAGATGTCGATGGCGGGCGGGCCGTGGACGCTCGGCGGCGAAGGACGGGAAACCCGAGTCAAGTAATCCCGCCTAGCTGACCCTGCTTCCCCCTCGCATATTCTCCTTCCCCCCCGGAAGGAGGTCGCGCGGATGCGCGTCTATAAGACTGGAGAAATCCGCAATGTGGCGGTCGTCGGCCACGGCGCGAGCG
>JBOHST010000163.1:0-5416 GCA_050733375.1 Gemmatimonadales bacterium | reverse complement strand
CCTGACGCAGGTCCACCGGCGCCGCGCAGGGGTCGGTCTGGAGTTGCCGGCAACAGGGTGGGGGGCGCCGCGACCTCCGCAGCGCCGGCCTCGAGCGTCGCGACAGTCGAGCTCGGTTATCCCCGGCGCCCGCGCCGCACCAGGGTGCGGCTACGGCAAGCGCGTGCTCGAGTGATGCTCGATCGCCACACTCGTGATGAGTTGTGCGACTGGGATCGACCAACAACGGCACGCCGTTGTTCCTCGCGAACGCGATCCCAATTCCGGATTGCGATCATCGCCGACCGACGCCCGAGAAAGTCTCCGGCGAAGACCTGGGGGCGAGGCGTCTGCCGTAGAGAAAGATGGTGCTGGTCCTCCAGTCGTTCTCAAGGACTGGAACGAAAGGAACGGGCCCGACTCGACCGTGGGGCCCGTCCGCTCAAGCCCAGTTGGATAGCTCAGCGACTCAGGGCGATCGGCACGCCAACGGACACCAGCAGGTCGGCTTGGAGCTGCGACCCGTTGGAGGGATCAGCCCCAACCCCGAACGTCGGGTCGAACGAGTAGAGATTGGCCTCGGCGGAGATGTTGAGAGAAAACCTCGGTGTCACCGACGCGCGCACACCCATACCCAAGACCCCGCCCACCGATGTGAGCTTCGTGCCCTGGTTGTCCTTCAAGAGCTTCCACAGTTCACCGCTGCGCGAGACGATGCCGCCACCGAGGATGAAGTGCAGGTTGGTGCGGGCGGGCCGGAACAGCAGGCGGCCGTTCACCATCATGATGGTCCCGGTCGCGGACACCGCCTGCGAGAACCCCGGCTGCGCGAGGTCTTCCCGCTCTTCGACGCGACTCGGTGTGTAGCCGAAGGCCGCTTCGACGCCGATCGTCCGGGACACCCAGTAGCTCAGACGGCCCCCGAAGACCGCCGAGTTCAGCTGCCGGCCCTCGAAATTGCTCCCGTCGTTGTTGGCATTGCAGTCGGTGCACAGCTTGGCGAGCGCGTAGAAGCTTCCCAGGAACGGCGTCACTTCAAACTTCGCCTGCGCACCGGCCGCGCGCGGCGTCGCCAGGGTGGCGCCGAGCAACACGCCGGGGATCGCCAGCAATCGACCGAGCCGTTTGATCATGAACACAGAACCTCCCTTGGAGTGGACTATGATCAACCTCAGGGACGCCGGTCGGCGCCCGCTCTCACCGCCGCCGGCGTGGGTCGACCGGTGACCGTCCCGTCACCGAGCTGACCGCGGCCGTTGCTGCCCCAACATACGACCTCCTGGCCCCGCGTGACGCCGCAGGAGTGGGTGGCCCCCGCGCCGATATCACGCAGCGCCTCACTGAACGCCACCTTCACGGGTGCCGGACGATCTGACCGTGCGCCGCCGTCGCCCAGCTGGCCGTCACGGTTGCGTCCCCAGCAGTAGGCATCACCGCCCTGGGTCAGGGCGCAGGTGTGTTCGTTCCCCGCCGCGATCGCTGTGAACACTCTCGTACCCGAGACCGCCACTGGCCGGAGGCGCTCATCCTTGCTACCGTCGCCGATTTCCCCCGCCACATTCGAGCCCCAGCAATACGCCTTGCCGCTTTGCATCAAGGTGCACGTATGCGTCCCGCCGGCGGCCAATGTCGTGAACCGAAGGTCGGTCTCCGCGGGCACGGGTTCGGGCTGGCTCTCGCGCGCGCCGCGGCCGATCTGTCCCGAAAACCCATCGCCCCAGCAGAACGCCTGACCGTTCTGGCTCAGGGCGCAGGTGTGGTCGGACCCCGCCGCCACCGCTTTGAACTTGGTATCTCCGCGCACCCGGCGGGGCGCGTTCGCACCACGCGTCGTCCCGTCGCCCAGCTGGCCAGCGCCGTTGTCACCCCAGCACCACACGGTGCCATCCGAGACGAGTCCGCACGCATGCCGGGCGCCCGCGGCCAGTCTCGTGTAGGTCCGACCGCCCGCCACGGCCACCGGGGTCGGCGCACCAGCGGTGCGTCCCGAGCCGAGCTGGCCTTTGGAGTTCAATCCCCAACAGACCGCGCTCCCGCTCGGAGTGAGCCCGCACGTAAAATCGTTCCCGGCGACGAGGGACGTGAAACCGGCGGCATGCGCGACGAGGGTCGGCGTGGCCGAGGTCGCCCCGACGGACGCATCGCCCAACTGTCCCGCGGCGTTGTTGCCCCAGCAGACCGCCGCGTCCGCCTGAGTCAGGGCACAGGCGTGCGCTCCCCCGACGGCGACCTCGCGACGGGGGAGGGTGCGGGTCGCCGCGGCCGCATCGACCGGGGCGGGGTCCGGTGCCGGGGGCTGAGGCTCGGCCGGCTGCTGCGCCACGGGCTTCGCCGGCGCGGGCTTCGGTTCCTGAGGTGTCGGCGTCTCGGGCAGGTCCACGACCGCGGGCGGAGGCGCCGGCACGGTGACCGTGGCGCGCCCGACCTTGTCCTCGCTCGTCGCGGTGATCGTCGCCGTACCGCCGTCTACGCCGGTGACGGTTCCGTTCGTCGACACCGTCGCCACGGCCGTGTTGCTCGAGGCCCAGCGCACTTCACGGTCGGTCATCACGACGTTACGCGCATCGCGCATGCTGGCGGCGAGCTGGGCCGTCCGGCCCACCGCCACGGTGAGCGTCGCCGGCGTCACGCTCACCGACGCGACAGGGATCGCCGTGACCGTGACGGCCGCCGACGCGCTTTCGGCGTCGATCCGCGCGGTGATGATCACCAGCCCGGGGCGCAGCGCCGCGACCGCGCCCTCCGGCGACACCGTGGCCAGCGTCCGGTCGCTCGTGCTCCAGGTCACCGTGCGGCCGCGGATCGCGTTGCCGCGTGCATCCCGCGCCGCCGCCGTGAGCTGGGTGCGACCACCCACCTGAAGCGGAACGGCTGAGGGAGTCACTGCGACCGCCGCCACAACCGGTTGCGTGATGGTGAGGCGCCAGGTGGCGCTCTTTCCTTCAATGGTGGCCGAAATCGCGGTCGTCCCTTCGCGCCGCGGTTGCACGACGCCGCCCGGCGACACGCTCGCCACAGTGGGATCGCTCGACGTCCATTTGACCGCCCGGCCCGAGAGCGTGTTGCCGCGAGTGTCTTTCGCGGCCGCGCTCAAGGCCACGCTGTCGCCGAGCGGGACGGCCGCGCGGGTGGGGGCGATCTCGACGGCGGCCACCGGGGTAACTGTCGCCGTGACGAGCACCGTTCCCGTGCCGCTGCGGTCCCCGCTCGTCGCGGTGATGTTGATGTAGCCCGGCTGCAATCCTTGCACGACCCCGCTCGGCGACACGCGAGCCATGGTCGTGTCGCTCGAGGCCCAACTGACTTCGCGACCGGTCAACAGCGCGCCGCGGGCGTCTTTCAGGGTCGCCGTCAGTTGGGTCGTCCCGCCGACGATGATGGACGCGGGGGACGGCGCGACGGCGACCGAGGCGACCGGCTCGATCGTCGCGGGGACGACCGGACTGGGTTCCGGGCCGGTGGATCGACCGCGGCCGAACAGCATCCAGGCGACGACCCCGGCCGCGGCGAGCACCGCCACCGTACCAGCCACCCGTAATGGACCGCCGCGACGCACGGGCGTGAACGGCGGCGGGATCGCCGGGGCGGGCTCGGCGCGCGACGCTCGGCGCGGCTCAGACCTTTTCGGCGGCGCGGGTGTTGCGGGTGGTGGTGTTGGCGGCGCCGGCGGTCGGGCCCGTGGTGGCGCCGGGACTGGCGTCACGAACACGGCGGTCGGACTCTCGGTGATTTCCGGCGGAGTCGGTGGAGCGATCGGCATCACCGGCGTGATCGGCAGCGGTGTCGGGGGCGCCGCACCGGTCGGTGTGACTGGGATCGGCGTGGTTGGTGCGGCGGTGGCGACGGGCGCCGGTGCGCTCGGCCTCGGTGTCGCGGGTCCCGCGGTCGGTGGACCGGCGTGGGTGGGTACCGGGCTGACCGGGGTGTGCCGCTGCGCCGCGTCGGCCACCGAGCCGCCGCGGGCGAGCGCCTTCATTTGCAGCCGGATCGGGTCGTTGAGTGGCGGGTTGCCGATGGCTTCGACGGCGTCTTCGAGCGTGGGCCAGCGGTCCTCGGGCTTTTTCGCGAGCATGCGCTCGATCGCCTGCGCCAGGTCGGGTGGGCAGTCGGAGCGGCGCTCGAGGATCGGCGGCGGCGGCTCGTGGAAATGCTGCCACATCAGCGACATCATCGAATCGGCGTCGAACGGGACCTTGCCGGTGATCATCTCGTACGCCGTGACGCCGAGCGAGTACTGGTCGGTGGCGCCGGTGATCTCCTTCGCCGCGCACTGCTCGGGGCTCATGTAGGTCGGCGTGCCGATCGTCGCGCCGGTCATGGTGAGGCCCTGGGCCTCGGTGACTTTGGCGATACCGAAGTCGGTGAGGACGGCCCACCCTTCGACGTCGAGCATGATGTTGGCGGGCTTGATGTCGCGGTGAATCACGTGGTGGCGGTGGGCGTAGTCGAGGGCGCTCCCCGCCTGGGCGAGGATCGCCTGGACCATTTTGATGGGCAGGGGGCCGTGCTCTTTGGTAATCGCGTCGAGCGAGCGCCCGTGGACGAATTTCATCACGAAAAACAGCAGCCGGCCGGATTCGCGCACGCCGAAAATCGGGATGATGTGTGGGTGGCTCAGGGCGGCCGCCGTGCGCGCTTCGCGCTTGAAGCGGTCGGCCATGCCGCGCCCGCCTTGCAACAGCGCGGGAGACATGACCTTGATGGCCACCTTGCGGTCGAGCGCGATCTCGTGGGCGAGGAAGACGGTGGCCATGCCGCCACGGCCCAGCTCACCCGCGATGTCGAAATCCCCAAGCGTGGCTCGGCGCAGCTCTTCGAGCAGTCCGGCCTGCGGATCTTCGGGATCGGCTGCGACGGCCACTTTGGCGGTGGCGAGGCCGCCCTGCACACCCGAAACGTCGAACCCGCAGCGCGAGCAGAAGAGTGCTCCCGGGGCGAGCGGGCTCTGACACTGGCTGCAGCGGTTTTGGTCGGTCATCGATGGCGCAGGTCCCTCGCGAATCTACCCATCGGCGCGGGGACGGGCAAAGGCGCTGGCGTGGAGTTGCGGTTTCGTGGAGCCGGCGCGTGGGGTCGTATCTTCAAGTAGGAGGCCCCATTGACTCGGGGTGGGTGGTCGGCTAGAATGTGAGTCTCACCGCGAGATTTTTCGCGGTGCGTTCTTTGAGAATTGATGATCGAGCGTGTGGAGTGCGGCCCCGAGATGAGCGGTACGCGGTCAGACGCGTGCCGTCAGGGGTTTGACTCTGACGTGATTCGGACGACAGGAACAGTCGTTTGATTGAGCTGTTCGAATTCTCTATTGGAGAGTTTGATCCTGGCTCAGGACGAACGCTGGCGGCGTGCCTAACACATGCAAGTCGTACGGGACCGGGGGCAACTCCGGTTCAGTGGCAGACGGGTGCGTAACACGTGAGGAACTTGTCCGGTGGCGGGG
>JBOHST010000162.1:0-4004 GCA_050733375.1 Gemmatimonadales bacterium | reverse complement strand
GAAGATGTCAGCGTAGCCGCCGAGTGAAGCCACTCCCTCTTGAATGCGGGCGCCGCCCGAATCGTTCAGGCCGATGACGGGCGCGCCGTTCCGGACGGCGAGATCCATGACCTTGCAGATCTTCTCGGCGTACGTTTCGGACAGCGAACCACCGAACACCGTGAAATCCTGTGAAAACACGTAGACCAGCCGACCTTCGATCCGTCCCCACCCCGTCACGACGCCGTCGCCCAGGACTTGCTGATCGGCGAGCCCAAAATCGGTTGCTCGATGCGTGACGAAGCGATCCAGCTCCACGAACGATCCCGGATCGAGCAGGACGTCGAGGCGTTCGCGGGCGGTCATCTTGCCCTTGCGGTGCTGGGTGGCGATGCGGTCAGGGCCGCCGCCCTGCTCGGACTCGGCCCGCTTCTGTTGCAGCAGCTCCAGCTTGTCACGCATGCTCATAGGGTGATGAATCTAGACGTCGGGGCGCGACGGCGGATAGGGAGACAGAAAAGAGTGGCCGGGAGAAGCCTCTCCCGACCACTCTTACCCTGCCCGGTCGACGGTTACGGGCTGGTGTCGGCGTCCGCGTCGGGGGTCGCTTCGGCGTCCGGCTCGACGTCAGCCTGGACGTCGACCGGGACGTCGCCCTTGGGTTCCGGCAGGCCGTCCTCGGGCGGGAATCCGGTGGCCGCCAGCACGATCCGATGGTGGATCGGATCGACCTCCAGCACCTTCAGGTCCACCGCCTGGCCTTCCTTCACGGCGTCGCCGAGGTTCTGAATCTCGGGAATCCCGAGCTGGGACATCGGGACGAAGCCTTCGATGTCGTTGCCGATATCGACGACCACACCCTTGTCCATCAGGCGCAGCACGCGCCCGCGCAGCTCGGTGCCGACCGGGTAAGTCTCGCCGATGCGCAGCCACGGATCCTCCTGGGCCTGCTTCAACCCCAGCGAGATGCGCTTGTTCTCGGCGTCGACGTTCAGGATCAGCACGTCCACTTCGTCGCCCTTCTTCACGACCTCCGACGGATGTTGGACGCGTTTCGTCCACGACATGTCGGAGATGTGAATCAAGCCGTCGATCCCCGGTTCGATTTCCACGAACGCACCGAACGACGTGAGATTGCGCACTTTCCCCTGGAGGCGCGTGCCCACCGGGTATTTCTGTGGCAGCGCCATCCACGGATCCTGCTCGGTTTGTTTCATGCCGAGCGAGATCTTCTCTTCGCCTTCGTCGACCTTGAGCACGACCGCCTCGATGGTCTCGCCGATCGAAACGATCTTCGACGGATGGCGGACGTTGCGCGTCCAGCTCATTTCGGAGATGTGCACCAGGCCTTCGATCCCCGGCTCGAGCTCGACGAACGCGCCGTAGTTGGTGATGGAGACGACCTTCCCCTGCACCCGCGTACCGACCGGATACTTGGCGGCGACGTCCTTCCAGGGATGCGCCTGCAGCTGCTTCAGGCCGAGGGAAATGCGTTCGCGCTCCCAATCGATGTCGAGGATCTTCACCTCGAGCTCATGGCCGAGCCGCACCATCTCGCTCGGGTGGGAGACTCGGCCGTAGCTCATGTCGGTGATGTGCAACAAGCCGTCCACGCCGCCCAAGTCGATGAACGCGCCAAAGTCCGTGATGTTTTTCACCACGCCGGTGCGCACCTGACCCACCTGGAGCTCCTTCATGAGGACCTCGCGCTTCGTCTTGCGCTCGGCCTCGAGCAGCACGCGTCGGCTCACCACGATGTTGCGGCGCCGCTTGTTCAGCTTGATGATCTTGAATTCGTAGCTCTGGCCCAGGAGCTCGTCGATGTTGGGCACCCGCCGCAACGCGATCTGGCTGCCCGGTAAAAACGCGTCGACCCCCATCAGATCCACCACCACCCCACCCTTGATCTTCTTGACCAGCGTGCCGGCCACCGGCTCGTCCTTCTCGAAGGCTTCGCGGATTTTCTCCCACACCCGCATGAAGTCGGCCTTCTTCTTGGATAGAACGACCGCGCCCTCCTGATCCTCGAGGTGCTCGAGATAGACCTCGATCTCGTCCCCCTCTTTGAGGCTCTTGGGGTCCTTGAACTCATCGATGGGCACCGCACCCTCGGACTTGAAGCCGACGTCGAGAATGACGGCGGCGTCGGTCACGCGGAGCACCTTCGATTTGACGATTTCCCCTTCTTCAATGTTCGAGAGTGTGCCTTCGTACATCTCGGACATCGTGGCGATCTCGTCGGCGGAGTATTGCTCGTCGAGACCGGAGAGAATGCGAATCGGAGAGTGCGGGCGCTTCTTGGGTGCTTCTTCGGGCAGGGACCCTTCGACGTCTTGCGCTTCGGCCAGCATCGGTTACCGGTACGGTTGCGAGTTTGAGCGGTTGGCCCAGCGGCGACGCCCCGGAGCCAGGGAACCTTGAAGGTTACCCAGGGAATCGCTCCCGCGCCAGCGCGGCCACGCGCGCTACCTGCTCGTCCAGGGATAGTCGCGTCGAGTCGAGCGTGACGGCGTCATCGGCCGGCTTGAGGGGCGCGATCGGACGGGTCGCGTCGGCCCGGTCCCGCGCCTCGAGCTCCAGCCCCGCGCGCGCGCGCTGCTCGTCATCTGGGGTCTGCCCACGCTGTCTCAGGCGCCGGCGCGCCCGTTCCTCGGCCGTGGCGGTCAGGAAGACCTTCACCGGCGCGTCCGGGAACACCACTGTCCCAATGTCCCGCCCGTCGACCACCACGCCGACGGGGTGACGGGCGACCGCCTCGCGCTGCCGCGCGTTCACCCACGCCCGCACTTCGGGAATCGCCGCGATCCTGGAGACGTTCGCCGTCACGCGATCGGATCGAATCTCCCGTTCCACGTCTACGCCGGCCACCTCGGGCCGAAACGCCTCCCCGACCAGCACCAGGCGCACCGGCAACTGCTCGGCCAGTGCGACGATGCGCGAGCCCGAATGGTCCGCCTCAGGGAGGCGGTCGATCGCTGCCAGCGTCACCGCCCGGTACACGGCGCCGGAATCGAGGTGCGTCCATCCCAGCCGCCGCGCCACCAGGGCCGCGGTAGACGACTTGCCGGACGCCGCGGGGCCGTCAATGGCGATGACGCGCATCGCTCCCGATCCGATGCAACGCGCGGAAGAACCCCGGATAGCTGACCGCCACCGAGGCACGCTCCGACAGCCGTACCTCGGCGCCGGGGAGCGTTCCCAACACACCGAATGCCATCGCGAGCCGGTGATCGCCTGCTGTTTCCACCCGGCCCCTGGGCGGCCGGCTGGCGCCTCGCACGAACAGGTCATTCCCACGCGCTTCCGCCTCGCCGCCCAGCGCCCGCAGGTTCGCCGCGACGAGCTCCAGGCGATTGCTCTCCTTCACCCGCAGCTCGCCTACCTCGCGGAACACGGTCTCTCCCCTCGCCTGGCTCGCGAGCACAGCGAGCACCGGCACCTCGTCGACCAGCGACGGGATTTCCGCTGCCACCACCTCCGTGCCGATGAGCTCGGCCGGTCGCACCAGCAGATCGGCCACCGGCTCGCCGCCCTCCGCGCCGAGATTGAGTCGTTCGACATGCGCCCCCATGCGCTCGAGCACTGCCAGGAACCCGGTCCGCGTCGGGTTGACGCCCACACTCTCGATCAGCAGCTCTCCGGCTTCGGCCAACACCGCAGCCGCCACAAGAAACGCGGCCGATGACACGTCTCCGGGCACCGCGAGATGGAACCCGGGAACGCTC
The DNA here is from genome assembly GCA_050733375.1 of Gemmatimonadales bacterium. Taxonomy (GTDB): domain Bacteria; phylum Gemmatimonadota; class Gemmatimonadetes; order Gemmatimonadales; family GWC2-71-9; genus DASTHG01. Next base: position 300 of record JBOHST010000162.1, on the reverse strand, counting down.
AGCGCTGACGGCTGATAACTGATGGCGTTGTTGAACTCGCGCAGATTCAACCCCAGGTGCACGAACAGCCGCTCCGTGTGATCCCGCGACCGCGCCGGCTCGGTGATCGTAATCGGCACGCGTCCCGCCAGGGCGGCGAGGAGCAGCGCGCTCTTTACCTGGGCGCTCGCCACCGGCAGGGTGTACGTGATGGCATGCAGGTGCCCGCCCCGCACCATCAGCGGCAGCGTGCCGGCGCCGTCGCCGGCAAACTTGGCGCCCATTGATCGGAGTGGCTCGACCACACGCCCCATGGGCCGG
>JBOHST010000161.1:0-4237 GCA_050733375.1 Gemmatimonadales bacterium | reverse complement strand
CATCGCCGGCGCGGCGGCGCAAGCCGACCCCGATCGCACCGTCGCGGGCGGTGGGACCATGCCGCCGGGCTGGAATGCGCGCACCGACCGCGGGGCGCCGCTCGGCGGCGTGAAGTTCGAGATCATGAACCCCGGTCAGCACGTCACGCTCGGTCCGGCCGCGATCTTCTGGCGCGACACCGACACCACCTCCACGAGCTTCATGGTGGAGGCAAAGCTCTGGCTGTTCAGCGTCCCGCGCCATCCGGAAGGGTACGGCCTCTTCATCGGGGGATCGGATCTCTCGGGAGCGGGACAGCGCTATACCTACTTCATCATTCGACACGACGGCGCATTCCTCATCAAGCGCCGGGTCGGCGACTCGACTTCGTTCGTGACGCCGAAATGGACGCCGAGCCCGATCGTGGCGAAGCCCGACTCCGGCGCAACCGGGGATCTCCCCAAATCGATCGCGAATACCCTGACGATCCGGGTGGCGGGCGCAACGGTGTCGTTCTCGATCAACGGGACGCAGGTGTTCAGCGCCCCCGCGACGGACGTGGACGTGAAGGGAGTGGTCGGGTACCGGGTGAATCACAATCTGAATGTGCACCTCGGACCATTGCAGATCAGGAGGTAGCCGCATTGCGTCCCGTGCCCCACTTGGCGGGGACGGCGCGTAATTCGGATCGGCGACGATGACCACATGCCCCAGCGATTCCAAATGACACGCCACCCACTCACTCTCGGTGCTCCCCACCAGCAAGACCCGCGCTGGCGGCTGATCCGCCAAGAGCACCGTGAACCGCTCGCGACTCGTGCCGATCCGGCGCTCCGTGATCGTCCCGTCGGCATGGCCGACGCAGAGCTGACTCTCGCGTTTGTGCAGATCGAGCCCTATCGTATCCAGTTGGTAGCGGGCCTCTCGGTGTGCGCGCCGTCGCATGACGGTGAGCGCGTGAACAAGAGTGTGGGGCTCAGCTTGCCACCACGAGACCGTGGAGGTCCAGCTACCGCTTCATACCAACTAAGCGCGATCCGTTAGGCTGTGACCAACCCCGGATGATGCGCCGCAAGACCAATAATCCTCGCGCTGGCTATCCATTCAACGGGACGCCGGAGTTCAGGGGTCGCCCACCGCAAGTCGTGATACCGCCCTCACAGACCCAAGGAGTAGCAGCATGACTATCACCCTCGTCTTCCAGGCCGACAGATACCGCGCGGGCACTCGGCATCGTCCTCACCAGCACGACGCGCTCCATCTGAGTCTCGTCCTCAGTGGGCGCGTCGCGGAGACGGTGGGCAGCGTGACGGAGTTTGCAGGCGCCTTGAGTGTCGTGGCGAAGGATGCGGGCGTGGTCCACGCGGATGATTTCGGAATCGCCGGAGCAAGGTTGGCGCGCCTCACACTCCCGGGCGGCACGATCGGCGGGCTCGTGGACGAGCCGACACGGAGTCCCGGTTGGCGGTGGACGCACGATGCGCGCGTCGCTCGTCCCTTCCTTCGGCTCGTCCAGCGTGCGAGCGCGGGCGTATGCGCGTTTGCCGCCGATGATCCTGACGTGCTCGATCTCCTCGCGGAGTTCACCGCACGTCCCGCTGCCGTACCGCGAGGGCGCCCCCCTGCGTGGCTCGAGCAGACGATGCGCGAACTGCGGACGTCGTGGCATCCACGACTCAGCGTAGCGGACGTCGCGGCCCGGGCCGGTGTCCACCCGGTCTATCTGGCACGTAGTGTCCGCCGCTGGTTCAGCACCGGAGTCGGCGAAGAACTGCGCCGGCTTCGCCTGCGATCAGCCGCCGCAAGCATCACGGAGTCGAGCGGAACGGTGTCCACGATCGCCCATGAAGGTGGCTTCGCGGACGAACCCCATCTGTGCCGCGAGTTCCGCCGCGCGGTGGGAATGACTCCGGGACGCTATCACGCGCTCGTGGGCGACCTGGGGTATACGAGGCGCGGGGATCTGCCTGGGGCTTCCTGAGGAAGCATGGCAAGGGAGGTTTTGTGGATTCAAGTCTTCACACCACACCCGTGGATACTATCTGAGCATCACGACGAGTGGAGTGATCTCATGTGGGTCGCATTGGCGTTGACCGCATTCGGCGTCGGACTACTCCCCCTGTCCTTGCTGCGCGCTCAAGGCACACGCCCAGGCGCGGCAACCATTGCGCGCGCCGTCGATTCCCTTGCCGCGCGAGCGGTCGCCCTGGGACTCGCTCCGGCCCTCGGTGTCGCAGTCACAATGGACGGCCACACGATCTTGATGAGGTCACACGGTACCGCCGACGCCGCGGCGAACGTGCCAGCGGACGACCGCACGCTGTGGTACGTGGCGTCCACCAGCAAGTCGTTCACGGGATTTGGCGTGGTCCTCCTGGCGCTTCAAGGAGCGCTCCGTCTCGACGCGCCGATCACCACGTTGCTGCCTCAGGTGCGGTGGCATCCGGCGTTGCGCGCTGAGTCGCTGACGCTCGAGCATTTCCTGTCGCACACGCATGGCATCAGCGACAACGCGGTGGTCTCCAGCGCGGCGTTCACGGGAGCCATCCCGGAAGCGCGTTGGCCAGCGCTGATTGCGCTGGCTGGGCCGATGCCGACGCACGACCTCGTCTACAGCAATTTCGGCTACAACGTCGCCGCCATGGTGATCGACGTGATCAGGCCAGAGGGCTGGAAGCGTTATCTCGAGCAGAATGTCTTTCTGCCCGCAGCGATGGGGGAGACGTACGCCCGCGTTTCCGGCCTCGACCAGAGACGCATCGCCAAACCACACCGCTTTCGCGCGGACGGTCGCTACATCACGGAGCCATTCTTCAAGACCGACGCCACGATGAACGCCGCCGGAGGGCACCTGGCGACCCTGCACGACCTGGCGCGCTGGACGATCGTGCAGACCGACAGCGGCATCATCGACGGCCGCCGAGTCTTTCCGGCGGAAGCGGTTGCCCGGAGCAACCGGCTCATCGCGAGGCAGACGCGCGATCAGGCAAAGCGGTTCGCGTTCTTCGACCGCGAAGGATGGGGTGCTGGCTGGGACATCGGCACCTACGAGAGCGAGCGGATGGTCAGCCGGTTCGGCAGCTATCACACCACGCGATCACACCTGTCGTTCCTGCCAGCGCGTCGCATCGGTGTCGTCGTGATGTCGTCGGGTGGCCTCTCCGCTCTCACCGATATCTTGGCCGCGTTCGCATACGACCTCGAGGCGGGACGCTCGAATGCGCGTGAGCGCGCCGACGAGCGGTTGGCCGAGCTGCGCACGCGCTTTGCCGGAGCACTCAAGACTGTTGCGACGCAGGATTCGATGCGTGCCGCGCTGCAGCTCCAGCCGCTGGGTCGGCCCCTCGCCGACTTCGCGGGCACCTACGAAGAGCCTTCCTTCGGCACAGTCACGTTCACCATGCAGGACGGCCGTCTCGAGTATCGCTGGGGCGCCCTGTATGGACCGGCCGAGATCCACGATGCCGCGAAGGGACAGCTGCGCATCGAGATTACCGGCTCGGGCAACGTCGTAACGTTTACCTTCGCGGGCGCCGGCCCGGCGCGATCGCTCGAGCTGCAGGGTGTTGCATTCGCACGAGCACCATGACGCCCGCATTCTTTCTTGTCCTCGGCGCCTCGCCCTTGATAGGTTTGGTGTATTCTGAGTTCCTGAGCGCCGGCGCGGCGTCGCGCCGCAGCTTTCTGTGAAGCGGCGCACCTCGTCAAGCCCGGCCTCTCGGTCGGGTTTTGTCGTTTCTCGATTTGTCGGGCCGCGTGCGGCCCGGTTCAGCCGGTGCCCTCGAGGGGCCGCTCAGCCTTCTGTACGCGCTCTCAGGTGACGAGGAATCCTCGTCGGCGCAAAGGGGGATCCGACGAGCGGTGGCGCCAACTATGCGACGACCTCACCGGCGGTCATAAGCTGCGACGCGCTCACCGCCCCTGTCGGTCACACGCTTTCGGGCCACCGGGCTGACCGCTATGCCACCGCGACCGCCGTGGGCCGCGGCGCGCGGTAGTCCGTCCCGTCGCGCCACATGGCGTAGAGCACGCCGGCCAACCGGCGCGCCAAGGCGACGGCGGCGATACTGCGCCCGCGGCGCTGCGCGATCCGCTCCGCCCAGGCCCGCAGCGGGGCGGCGGCCGGGTCCTTGGTGCGCAGCACCCGCCAGGCCGCCTCGACCAGCAGAAAGCGCATCCGCGAGTTGCCGGTCTTGCTGATCCGCCCGCGCCGCTGCTGCTCGCCCGAGCTGTACTCGCGGGGTGTGAGGCCGAGAT
>JBOHST010000160.1:0-8288 GCA_050733375.1 Gemmatimonadales bacterium | reverse complement strand
GAACGGCCCTGGATCAAGAGCGGCGCACCCTCGTCCCGGCGCTCATGGCTCAGGCCGAATTCCGACGCGCCATCCAGGACTATCTGGGATTCCTCATCCGACCCAACGAAGCAGAGCTGCGCAGCCGTGACAGCACCTTCGCCTTGAGTCGCGCGCTGCTCGAGCAACTGCGCGACTCCGCGCGTACTTCTGCGAGCCAGGCAATCTGGATGGAGGCCCTTGGCGCCGTGTCGGAGTGGGACGCGGCGTCGCGGGCATCTATGGCGGCGGCGCGGGAGGGGCGCGCCGTCGAGGCGCTTCGCATCCGAGACACGCGCACCTTTCCACACCGCGATGCTGCGCGCGTAGCGATCCTCCGCGGCATCGAGCGGGCGGAGCAACGGACCGATGCTGCAATCCTTGCGGCGTACACGGCCTCGGCCCGGATGCAGACCGTGCTCCTGCTGGGAGCGCTGGTGGCGCTGGCGGTCGGCACGCTCGCGGCGGTGTTCCTGAACCGCGCGGTGAGCGGCCCGCTCCAGGAAACGACGGGCGTCCTGGCGTCGAGCGCAGCCGAGATTTTGGCGGCAACGACGCAGCAGGCGTCGGGGGCGAGTGAGACGTCGGCGGCGGTAGCGCAAACGGTAACTACGGTGGACGAGGTGGCCCAGACTTCTGAGCAGGCGGCGCAGCGGGCCAAGGCGGTGGCCGACTCGGCCCAGCGGGTGGCGGAGATCGGGAAGGCGGGGCGCAAGGCGGTCGAGGAATCGACTGCGGCGATGACGGGGGTCAAGGAGCAGGTGGAATCGATTGCTGAGAGTATCCTGGCCTTGGCAGAGCAGGCGCAAGCGATCGGGGAGATCATTGCGACGGTGAATGACATCGCCGAGCAGACGAATCTCCTGGCGCTGAACGCGGCGGTCGAGGCGGCCCGCGCAGGGGAGCAGGGACGGGGCTTCGCCGTCGTCGCTGGGGAGGTGAAGAGTCTCGCCGAGCAGTCCAAGAAAGCCACGGTGGAAGTGCGGCGCATCCTCGGCGAGATCCAGCGGGCCACGAGCGCGGCGGTGATGACGACGGAGCAGGGGACCAAGCAGGTGACCGCCACGACGAAGCAGGTGACGGAAGCGGGAGAGACGATTCGGGCGCTGACGGATGCGGTCGGCGAGGCGGCCCAGGCCGCCGCGCAGATCGTCGCCTCGGCGGGGCAGCAGGCGGCTGGAATGGCACAAGTCCGCCAGGCCATGGGCAGCATTCACGAGGCGACCCAGCAGAACCTGGCCGCGACCAAGCAAGCCGAGCGCGCCGCCCAGGACCTGAACGCCTTGGGGACGAAGCTCCTGGCCCTCGTGGGCGGGAACCGGCACCCGCCGGCGCGGCCGGCGGCGAGATGAACAAGGATCAGCTGGGCGCGCGGCTGCTGGCGACGTTCACGGCCGAGCTCGAGGAGCAGGTCCGCGCCATGAACGCCGCCCTGCTGGCGCTCGAAGCGGAGCCAGCGGCTGTCGAGCGCCTGAAGTCGCTCTTCCGGGTCGCTCACACCCTCAAGGGCGCGGCGCGCGCGGCCGCGGTGGCGCCGATCGAACAAGCGTGCCACGCCCTGGAGACGCTATTGGTGGAGGCCCGCGATGGGAGGCTCACCCTGGGCCCGCCGGAGTTCGCGCTGCTGTTTGCTGCGGCCGATGCGCTCGACGACGCGGGAAAGCGACTCAGGGCCGGTCGCGACCTCAACGGGTCACCCGTCGCCGCGCTACGCGATCGGCTGACGCGGCGGCAGCCTGAAGCGGGGCGGAAAGCCGCGCCGGTCGCTCCTGCTCCGAGCCTGCCACCGAGCGTACCGTCCGCCGTGGAGCGCGGCGACGGCCGGGTGCGGGTCGATGCGGAGAAGCTCGACGCGCTGCTCGCTGCGACCGGGCAACTGCTCGTCGCGGGCAGTCGCGTGACGAGTCGTCCGGCGGAGCTGCAAGCGCTCCATGACGTGGCCGCGCGCTCGGCGACGGAGTGGAGCCGCACCGGCCGGCGGCTCCGCCTCGCGCTCGAGCGGTCGGCGGCGCCGCCGGCGCTGAGTCAGGCCGTGAACGGCATGGAGGAGAACCTCCGCCACGTTCTCCGCGAGACGGGCCGGCTGGCCGCCGGCGCGGCGGCGGACGCGCGAGCCCTCTCGCAGGTGACCGACGACGTCGCCGACCAGGTGCGCCGGCTTCGCATGCGACCCTTCGTGGAAGCGTGCGAGGCGCTGCCCCGCGTGGTACGCGACCTCGCCTCCGTCAGCGCGAAGGAGATGGAGATCGAGATCCTGGGTGGGGCAGTGGAAGTGGACCGCGCTGTGCTGGACGGCTTGCGCGAGGCCCTGCTACAACTTGTCCGGAACGCGGCGGATCACGGAATCGAGCCGCCAGCGGACCGCGAGCGGGCGGGGAAGCCACGGCGGGGCAAGGTGAGCGTGGCGGCCGCGCTCCGAGGCGACCGGCTCACGGTGACGGTATCCGACGACGGCGCGGGGCTGGACGTGCCGGCCGTCCGCGCCCAGCTCGAACGGCGCGGGCTGCCGGTTCCTCACGATGAACAGGAGTTAGTGCGAACCCTGTTCGCAGGCGGGTTCTCCACCCGGACGGGGGCGACGGCGATTTCCGGTCGCGGGGTGGGCCTGGATGTGGTGCGGGCGGCAATCGAACGCATCCGCGGGAGCGTGGACGTCACCTGGGTGCGGGGCCGTGGCACGAACTTTAGGCTGGAGTGCCCGCCAACCCTCGCCACGATCCACGCGCTGCTCGCGGTCGTGGGCTCCCAAATCCTCGCCGTCCCCACCACCCACGTCGAGCGTCTCGTGCGCGTCCGGCCGGAAGAGATCAAGCACGCCGAGGGCCGCGACGTGATCGCCACTCCCGAGACTCCGGTCCCGCTCGTGGCGCTTGCGCGGCTCCTCCCTCCGCTGGTCGAGCGACCGGCTGCGGGTCCCCTGGCCGTCGTCCTGCTGCGCGCCGGAGAGCGGCGGCTGGCGGTCGCGGTGGACGAGCTCGTTGCGGAGCAGGAGGTGCTGCTGCGCCCCGTGGTGCGAGGCCGGGAGCCGCTCCCCCACGTGAGCGGCGCGGCGATCCTCGGGACGGGTCGGGTGGCGCTCGTGCTCAATGCTGCGGCCATCGTCGGGGCCGGGCTCGGCCTCGGGGCGGGGCCTGGGGTCACCATCGCCGAGGCGAGGTCTGGGGGGGGCGCCAAGCGGCGGATCCTCGTCGTGGACGATTCCATTACGACACGGACCCTGGAGCAAAGCATCCTCGAAGCGGCCGGCTACGACGTGCGCACCGCGGTGGATGGCGCCGACGGGTGGAGGGTGCTGCAGGAGCATGGGTGCGACGTCGTCGTCGCCGACATCGAGATGCCCCGGATGGACGGGTTTGCCCTGTGCGAAGCGATCCGCGGCTCCAAGCGGTTCAAGCGGCTGCCGGTCGTGCTGGTCACCGCGCTCGAAACGCCGGAGCACCGCGCGCGGGGGCTGGAAGCCGGGGCGGACGCGTACATCGGAAAGTCGAGCTTCGACCAGCAGAACCTGCTGGACACCATCAGCCAGCTGGTGGGATCGGAGGTTCCGTGATCCGCGTGGTGGTCGCCGAAGATTCGCTCACCGTACGCGAGATCCTGGTCGAGATTCTGGAAAGCGACCCGGAGATCCGCGTGGTCGGTCAGGCGAAGAACGGCGCGGAGGCGGTGGAGCTCACGACCCGGCTCAAGCCCGATCTCGTCACGATGGACGTCCACATGCCGGTCATGGACGGCTTCGAGGCGACGAAGGAAATCATGGTCCAGGCCCCCACGCCGATTCTCATCGTCACCTCGAGTGCTTCCGGGCGGGAGGTGGAGCTATCCCTGAACGCGATGCGAGCAGGCGCGCTGATGGTGGTCGCGAAGCCCGACAATCCACAGTCGGAGCGATTCGGCGGGCGCCGGGACGGGCTGGCGGCGATGGCAAAGGCCATGGCGCAGGTGAGAGTGGTGCGCCGCTGGGCGCCCCAGTCGCGCCCGCTCCGGCCGGCCTCGGCTCCTCGGATGGCGCCGGGTGCTCCCGTCCGCCTGGTCGCCGTGGCCGCCTCGACCGGAGGGCCGGCGGCGCTGCTGCGCATTCTCTCGAGTCTTCCCGGCGACTTTGCCGTGCCGATCCTCGTGGTCCAGCACATCGCGACGGGGTTTGTGGCCGGGCTCGCCGAGTGGCTGAGCGCGAGCTGCAACCTGCGCGTCAAGGTCGCCGAGCCCGGCGAGCCCCTCCTCAAGCGAACGGTCTTTCTCGCGCCGGACGATCGGCACTTGGGGGTGAGCCCCGACGCTCGGGTGATGGTGACGGACGCGCCGGCCGTCAACGGGTTCCGCCCTTCGGGGACCTACCTGTTTGCCTCGGCTGCGCAGGGCTACGGAGCCACCGTGGCGGCCGTCATCCTCACGGGCATGGGGCGCGACGGAGTCGAAGGGTTGAAAGCCGTAAAAGCGGCAGGGGGACGCGTGCTCGCCCAGGACGAGCCGAGCTCGGTCGTTTATGGCATGCCTGGTGAAGCGGTCGCGGCCGGGGTCGTCGACGCGGTGCTCGCGGTCGATGAAATTGCCCGACACCTGGCGGAGCTGGTCGCAGGAGGGAACCATGTCGACGCGCATCCTCGTCGTTGAAGACAGCGCTACCCAGGCCGAGGCGCTCCGCGCGCTGCTCGCAGACGCCGGCTACCAGGTCGCGGTGGCCGCGAACGGCGACGACGGCCTCGCCCGGTTTGATGTGGGTACGTTTGACGTCGTCATCAGCGATATCGTCATGCCGGGGACGATAGACGGCTATGAGCTGTGCCGGCGTATCAAGGCGGGCAAACGACGCGAAACGCCGGTGGTCTTGCTGACGAGCCTCTCCGACCCGCTCGATATCATCCGTGGGCTCGAGTGCGGCGCCGACAACTTCTTCGTCAAGTCGGTCGAGCCCGCGCTCTTGCTCTCTCGGTTGGAGCTCCTGCTCTCCACGAGGGAAACACGCACGCGCGCGAAACTCCGCATGGGCGTGAAAGTGTTCTTCATGGGCCGCGAGTTCACGATCACCTCCGAGCGCGAGCAGATCCTCGATCTCCTGATCTCGACGTTCGAGGACGCGGTACGCCAGAACCACGAACTGCGTCGTCAGGAAGCGACGCTCGAAGCAACCAACAAGGAGCTGGAAGAGTTTACGTACTCCATCTCGCACGATCTCCGCACGCCCCTCGGGCAAGTCGACGGGTTCTCCCAACTTCTGTTGGACAAGTTCTCGGCGCGCCTCGATCCAACGGTACGGGACTATCTCGGTCATATCCATGACGCGGCCCAGCACATGAAGCGCATGGTGGATGACTTGCTGAACCTGGGCCGCGTGGGGCGCCGAGACCTTCACCCCCAGTCAACGGAGCTGCGACCGCTCGTGGACGCGGCGATGTTCGAGCTCGAATCGCAGACCCGTGGTCGGAACATCGCGTGGCAGGTCGGCCCCCTGCCACAGGTGGACTGTGACCCGGAGTTGATGGAATCCGTGGTCGCAAATCTGCTGTCGAACGCGGTCAAGTTCACCCGCGACCGAGACCCCGCGGTCATCCAGGTCGGTCAGATGTCAAGTGGGGACCAGCCGGTGATCTTCGTGCGTGACAACGGCGCCGGCTTCGATATGCAGTATGCCGACAGGCTCTTCGGCGTCTTCCAGCGCTTGCACCGGTCGGATGAGTTCGAGGGGACCGGTGTGGGACTGGCCACGGTACAGCGCATCATCCACAAGCATGGCGGGCGTATCTGGGCCGAGTCGGCGCTGGGAAAGGGCGCCACCTTCTTCTGGACGCTGCCCGCATCGCGGTCGAGGAACACGCAGGAGGGGACGCCGTCCAAGGCGACATGACTCGAGCGGCGAGCGGCAAAGCCAATCGGCGCCGTGCTGCGGCGGAGCCTGCAGCGCCTCGGCGGGTCCTCGTCGTTGAAGACAGCGCCACCCAGTCCGAGGCGCTCCGCGCGCTGCTCGCGGAGGCGGGCTACCAGGTCACGGTGGCCACGAGCGGCGAGGACGGCCTCGCCCAATTCGAGGCGCACGAGTTTGACGTCGTCATCAGCGACATCCTCATGCCGGGGACGGTGGATGGCTACGATCTGTGCCGACGCATCAAGGCGGGGAAACGGCGTGAGACTCCGGTGGTGCTGCTGACGAGCCTCTCCGACCCGCTGGACATCATCCGCGGGCTCGAGTGTGGGGCTGACAACTTCTTCACCAAAGGGGTCGAGCCCGCGCTGCTGCTCGACCGCTTGGAGCTGCTGCTCACGACGCGTGAGACGCGGGCGCACGCGAAGCTTCGCGTCGGCGCGCAGGTCTGCTTCATGGGCCGCGAGTTCACGATCACTTCGGAGCGCGAGCAGATCCTCGATCTCCTGATCTCGACGTTCGAGGACGCGGTGCGCCAAAACCGGGAGCTGCGGCAGCGTGAGGAAGAGCTGAAGACAACGAAGGAGGAGTTGGCGCGATACGCCGGCTCGCTCGAGCAGCGGCTGCGGAGCGTGCTCGAATCCGTGCCGGACGTGCTGTACAGCGTGGATCCCTCGCTCACGGAGCGGTATTACGTATCGCCGGCCTGCACCTCGGTGCTCGGGCACGGCCCTGCTGAGCTGGAGGCGGATCCGAAGTTGTGGCTGCGCTGCATACACTCGGAAGACCAGCCCCGTTACAGCACCGAGCTCGATGGGGTGGTGAGGACCGGCCGGCAGGCGAGCCTCGAGTATCGCCTCCGGCACCCGGACGGCTCCCTGCGGCGGATCCGGGAAACGATCGTGCCGATCGCCGACGAACGGGGCATGGTGTTTCGGCTGGATGGCATCGCTAGCGACGTCACGAACGAGCGACGGCTCGAAGAGCAGTTCCGCCAGGCGCAAAAGATGGAGGCGGTCGGGCGGCTGGCGGGTGGGGTCGCCCACGACTTCAACAACCTCCTGACCGTTATCACGAGTTACAGTGAGCTGTTGCTGGGCGACCTCGAATCCACCGATCCCCATCGCGAGGACCTCGAGGAGATTCGGAAGGCCGCCGCGGGCGCCGCCGGGCTCACCCGCCAGCTCCTCGCCTTCAGCCGCCAGCAGGTGCTGGAGCCCCGGGTCCTCGACTTGAACGAGATCGTGAGCGGCGCCGGGAAGATGCTGCAACGGCTGATCGGAGAGGACGTCGCGCTGGTCACCGTCCTCGCTCCCGACCTCGGCGCGGTCAAGGCCGATCCCGGACAGCTCGAGCAGGTAATCATGAACCTCGCGGTCAACGCTCGGGATGCCATGCCCCAGGGCGGCAAGCTCACCATCGAAACCACGAACGTCGACCTCGACGTGACGTACACGATGGAGCACACCGCCGTGAGCCCCGGGCCCTACGTGCTGCTCACGGTAAGCGACACGGGGGTCGGGATGGATGAGGAGACGCAGCGCCGCATCTTCGAGCCGTTCTTCACCACGAAGCAAACGGGAACGGGCACTGGCCTGGGTCTCGCTACAGTGTACGGCATCGTGAAACAAAGCGGCGGCTTCATCTGGGTGTACAGCGAGCCTGGCCACGGCACCACGTTCAAGATCTACCTTCCCCGGGTCGACGAACCAGCGGAAGCGGAACAGCGAGGGACCACGCCGCAGTACGTGCACGGGACCGAAACAGTGCTGCTGGCGGAAGACGCCGGCCCGTTACGCGCCGTGGCGCGTCAGATCCTCAAGCGCGAAGGCTACACCGTTCTCGAGGCGCCGGACGGTAAGTCAGCGTTGGAGGGGGCCGCCGCGCACGACGGCCCGATTCACCTGCTCATCACCGACGTCATCATGCCGGAGATGAGCGGCCGGCAGCTCGCCGAGCGGCTCAAGCAGCAACGACCCGAGCTCAAGGTGCTGTTCGTCTCAGGGTACACGGACGATGCGATCATCCGACACGGCGTCCTCGAGCCCGGGATCGCCTTCCTGCAGAAGCCCTTCAGCCCCGAATTGCTGGCGCGGAAGGTGCGGGAAGTACTCGACTCGCCCCAAGGTGGTCCGTGATCCGCTGAAAGATCCCGCCCCGGTCTCGAGCCTTTCTCTCCTGTGCGTCTGTGCGTCTCGATCCCGTTGACTATCTTACAAGCCGTTCAAGGGGGCGGTAGCTCAGTTGGGAGAGCGCCTGGTTTGCAACCAGGGGGTCGTGGGTTGCGCTGCGGCCGCTGCGCGGCCTCGCCCCGCTCGCCGCACTGCGTGCGGCGCCTGCCCTGCGGGCCGGGCGCGTCGAATCCCATCCGCTCCATTCGGCAGGACGTTGCGAAGCGCGGCTGAGGAGCGGA
>JBOHST010000159.1:0-16243 GCA_050733375.1 Gemmatimonadales bacterium | reverse complement strand
GCTACGCCCGACTGGCGCGCGAGGAGTACGCCTGGGCCCGCCGCGCCTTCGACGAGGCGATCGCCCTCGATCCGGACCATGAAGATGCCCTCGCCGGCCTGGGCGAAGTGCTGCTCAAGTTCGGCGATCGCGCGGGCACGATGGCCTGCTTCGAGCGCATTCTCGCCCTCGGGTTCCAGGACGATCACGATCTGATCCTCCAGGTCGGGCGCGCCCTGTTCCGCGAGGGCGTGTTGGACCAGGCGCGGCGGTTCTTCGAAACAGCCCTCACGGCGCACAGCGACTCGGCTGAAGCGGCGGCCTGCGTCGGGTATGCAGCGCACCGCCTGGGTGATGAGGGCGGCTCCCTCTACTGGCTGCGACGGGCGCTCGAGCTCGAGCCGAGCCAGGCCGAGGCGCGCATCTACCTCGCCAACCTGCTCTACGACCGGGGCGAGTACGAAGCCGCCCTGTTCCATCTGGAGCGCACCCAGCCCGACGATCACGTCGATACCCTCGCCATCTGGCGGCTGCTCGAGCTGAAGCGATCCGTGTACCGGCTCACGGACCACGACCCCGAGCTCGTCCCGTGGCAGGGGCGGCTGGGAGAGCTGACCGGGGAGGCGGCGCCGGAAGACCTGCTGCTCGCCGAAATTGAAGCCATCGGGTCCGATGGCCAGGTGCGCGACCCGCGCCAGCTCGAGCTGTTCGGCACGCTGCTCACCGAGCTCCAGGGGATGAAGAAAGGCACAGCCGGGGGCGAGATTCACCGCGTGCGCACTCGTGCCGGTCGCACCTACGTCGGCACCTGGGAGGACATCGTCCGCCAAATGAAGGACGATGCCGCCGAGTGGGCCAGTGGGTCGGTGGAAGACTACATGGCCGCGAGCGCCCGGCTGGGCCGCGAGGTAACGGGCGTGACGATCCCGGCGACCGACGCGGAGAGCTTCATCAAGGGGAGTGCGGAAGCGGGCTTGTTGCGCATCCTCCCGTAGCGCTGTTTCAGCTTCCCTCAGTGCGCAGTGGGTGAGCGGCCGGCGCCGGTCTGCGGCGCCGCCCCCACGGCAAAACACATCACTACTCGCAGCGGGGCGTGGTAGTAATCAGTGGAGCGACAAACGTGCCCCGCATCGGCAGCACGCCGAGTGGATCGTCGTACAGATCGACCCGCTGGGCGGGCAAGGAGAAGCGCCCGCTGATCGCCATGCCGTTGGCCACCGGCACCATGCGCGTGATCGTCAGGCTGCCGCCGACGCGCGACAGCGCGTCGAGCCGGGTCGTAGAGGTCAACACCGACCACAGCCCCCAGCTTCGCGGGGGGCGGCAGAACGGATCATACTGACCGGAGACCTCGGCGGGAGAGATCGAATCAATGGCGAACGACCCCGGGGCCGTGGGCGCGTCCTGCAGGGTGATCACCACGGCTTCAACGGTGGTGGAGCCCTGGACCGTGGGGACACGCAACCGGAAGGTCAAGGTGTCGCCGCGTCGGTGGAAGTTCAGCGCCCGGGCGGTCGCTTTCCGCGAGCGGATCACGCTGCCAAACATCGCGAAGGACGCCTTGCCACCGATGGTGTCGGTCAGCTGCACGACCTCCACGGTTCCGGTGTCCGCCACGGTATCGGCATTGAGCACCGCGTGTACGACCAGCGGTATCGGACCCCCCGGGGCCTTCGCGCTGTCCCTGCCGCTCGCCGAATCGACGTCGAACACCGCATTGGTCGCCGCCGTGAACCACACGGTAGGGGTGCCGGCAGCCTGGTGGTCCACCTGCACCGGCATCGTGAAGGTATCGCCCGGCATCAGGTACACGGAGTCGAGCAGCAATGTGACGTGGAGCGGGCCCAGCACGGCGACCAGCGCGGATCCCTGAACGCCCCGCGCGCTCGCGAGCACCAGGCTGGATCCCGCCTTGCGACCGGTAATCCTCCCGGTGGCGTCCACCGTCAGCACTGAAGTGTCGGCGCTCAACCACTGCACGACACCGGGGTCTTGAACCGTGCCATTGGCGTCGTAAAACGTGACCTGACGCGGCGGCAGCAGATCCGCGACGAAGAGGGTGTCCAATACCGGGGACAAGGCGAGACGAGACTGATCCACCGGCTCGATGCCACCGAAACAGGCTGCGAGCGCCGCGACGAGAGCGGTCGATAGGCTGGTGCGTTTCATGTGGGCAAGGCTCCCGGATCAACGGGCGAGGCGAAAAGACGGTGGGCGTCAGAACATGGACATGGCCAGGAACGACCGCAGGTTGTCGTTCGTGACCCGCAGCCGCGAGGAGAGCAGCCGCACCACCGACCACAGGACCTTGTACGCGATGTCGCGATTGAAATCGAGCAGCAGCTCGAAGTCGGATCGGGAAATGGTGATGAGCGTGCTGGCGACGTTGGCGATCGCGTCGGTGGAGCGCTCCGTCCGGTCGAAAATCGCCATCTCGCCGAAATTCGCGCCGGCTTTGAGGATGGCGAGCGCTTCTTCGCCCGAGCCGGGGATGGTACGCGAGATGCGCACCTCGCCGTCGGCGATGATGAACAGGCGGTTGCCGGGCTCGCCTTCCTTGAAGATGTATTGCCCGACGGTGAACTTCTGTTCGCGGCATACCTCGGCCACGCGGGCGAGCTCCCCGTCGTCGAGGTCTTGGAAGATGACGGCGTGCTTCAGCAGATTGGTGTCCACGCGGTGAAGCTATCGGCCCGGTGAGGAGGACACAAGTGAAACCGCGCCTTGGGGCGGCAGACGTGCTGACGATGATGCGGTTCCCCCTCGCCGCGTTGTTTCCGTTTGCCGCGCGCCCGCTCGAGCAGCTCGTGATCGTCGCGCTCGCCGGCGTCACCGACCTGGCCCACGGCGCGGTGGCGCGCCGGACCGGCGGCTCGCGCTGGGGTCCGATGCTCGATCCGGTGGCGGACAAGGTGTTCGTGGCGACCACCGTCCTCACCTTTGCGGGTCAGGGCCTGCTGCACCCCCTCGAGATCGCCGCCGTGCTGCTGCGCGACATCGTGGCCGTGCTGGGGTTCGCCGCGACGGCCCTGCTGCGACGCCCCGTCGCCCTGCCGGCGCGCGCCGGGGGGAAGGCCGTGACGGTATCCCAGGGGCTGACGCTGGTGGCCCTGATCGCTGCCTCGCCGCTGGTCCGCCCGCTCGCCTGGGCCACGGGAGCCGTGTCGGTGTACGCCATCTGGGACTACGGGCGTGCCGTGAGGCGGGGGGACGACGGGTCGAGCCGCAATACACCAACCCCGGAGGCGTAGCGTGGCCGGCAACACGGCAGGCATGACGATGCGGTGGCGCGAGCGGCTCGTGTTCGAGGGGGGTGGCCGCGATCGACCACCGATTGTCGTCGATGGCGACTCCGCGGTCGCGACGTCCCCGGTGGAGCTGCTGTTGCTGTCGAGCGCCACGTGCACCTCGGCGGACGTCGTTTCGATCCTCGAGAAGATGCGCGTCGGGCTCCGTTCGCTCGAGGTAGCCATGACCGGCACCCGGCGCGAGGAGCATCCTCGCCGGTTCACCGCCATCCATTTCCAGTTCAACGTCAGCGGCGAGGGAGCGGACCAAACGAAGGTCCGCCGCGCGGTCGAGCTGTCGCTCGAGAAGTACTGTTCGGTGATGGCCTCGCTCGCCCCCGATATTCAGGTCAGCTACGACGTCGCCATTGCGTAGCGCGCTTGCGCCGGTGCTGCTGGTGATGCTCGCGCGCGCGCTCACCGGACAGGGACTCGCGGTCACCGAGCTTGACGTGGGACCGGTCGCAGCCTGGGCGCGGTACGACTTCTACGGCCTGGCGGCGGGCTTCGCGTTGCGTTCGAGGGGTCAGGGCCGGATCGCGCTGTCGGGAGCGGGCGGTGCGGTGGACGGACAGGCCGCGCTGCGACTCGAAGCCACGGCGCAATTTCTCGTCACCCCCGGGGCGCGGAGCGGCGTATCCCCCTATGGCGGGATTGGGGTGGCCTACATGGGATCGCGAGGACGTCGCGGCCTGGGGGCGTTGGTCACCCTGATCGGCGTCGAGGCGGCTGCGGGGCGGCGGAGCGGCTGGTTCGGGGAGCTGGGTTTCGGCGGCGGCCTCCGCGCGCGGCTCGGCATGCGCTGGCGGCATTTTCCGCCCCGGTGGTCCTGAACGACGACGGGCGCCCATCGGGCGCCCGTGGACATCACGCGTGGCGCGGTCTGCTCACGCGCTCGCGCCGACCGGAGACGGCCGCGCCTGCACGGGCCGGCAATAGCGTTCACCGAGCGTCCGAAGCTGCTCCATCTCGGGCTCGGTCAGGTCAACGTACCGGTCGGCTAGGTACAGCATCGTATCGTCGAACCAATCCTTTTGATGCTCCGGGCCCGCTTCCAGTACGCCACAGCGCAGGATATGGGAGAATAGCTCGTCGCGGGCTTGCTCGAAGGCGGTGGGGGTCACGGGTTTTCGCGGCTCACGCTTGTTCGCCATGCTGGCGCTCCTTTGAGGCGGGGCAGGTAACGCGGGCGCAATCTAATGGGGCCCCCCCACCTCAGGCAAACCCGTCGCAGGCCGTTCCCGACAGGTCATGGTATAATCCAGCATGAGCATGCACGACCAGGTGTACGGTCCCGAGCGCGCGCAACGGCTGGTGGCATTGTTGCGCGCCTTGGCGTTGCGGATCCAAGATCTGGACCGAGACGGCCGGCTGCTCGAAGCCGCTCCGGAGCTGCAGCGACTGCTCGGCAACGCCCGCAGCGAGCTGTTCCACTACGAAGTACGGCTGACCTACGACACCCCCGAGATCGCCGAGAGCCGGCGCATTGTGGAAGAAGCGGACCGGCATATCCGCGAGCAGGATTTTGACGAGGGGGAGGACGACGAACCCTGGCGGAGGACTTCAGAGAGATGAAACGGTTTTACCTGTTGCTGGGCGCGGTGGCCGCGATCGCCGCCATCCTGATCTGGAAAAGCTCCCAACCCGGAACGGCGGGAGCCCTCTCGCAGGCGGGCGCGCCGCCCGTCGCCTTCACCACGGCCGACAGCGCTTTCCGTGGCTACGTGCTGGGCAGCGATACCGCGCCGGTCGAGGTCATCGAATACGCCGATTTCGAATGCCCTTACTGCGGGCAATTCGGCGTGGTGCAGTTCCCGGAAATCCGCCAGCAGCTGATCGCCACCGGTCGGTTACGCTGGCGGTTTCGCGACTTTCCGCTGCCGATACACCAATGGTCGCGGCTGGCGTCGCACGCCGTCGCCTGCGCCGACGAACAGGGGAAGGCCTGGGAGGCCATCGATGTCGTATTCGCTCGCTCCAGTGCCTGGGTGCAGATAAACAAGAACCCCACCGGGCTGTTCCGTGACCTGATGCGCGGCATCGGGCTCGACGCGGGGAGGTACGACGCCTGCATGAACGCGCAGCGGTATGCCGGCCGCATCGAGCTGAGCCGCCTGGAAGGCCTCGCACGCAACGTGGGTGGCACACCGACGTTCTTCGCCAACGGGGTCGAGCTCGACACCCGCCGGTACAGCAACTCCGACGCCTTCAAAGCGCTAGTCGACAGTCTCACGGCGGGCCGTCGCTAGTGCGCCATCGCCAGGCGATCGCCCTATTGGCGCTCGCCGGGCTGAGCATCGCGCTGTACCTCTGGCTTCACACCATCGGTGTGATCGGGGATTTGCGCTGCGGCACGGGCGACTGCGAGTACGTGCAGACCAGCCGCTACGGCGCGCTGCTCGGCGTGCCGGTCGCTTTCTACGGGGTGGTGGGGTACGCCGTGATGCTCGCGGTGGCCCTGGTCGGGCTGCAGCCGGCCTACCTCGGGCGCCGCTGGCCGACGCGTCTGCTCGCGGGGCTCGCCGTCGGGGGGTTTCTGTTCACCCTGTATCTGACCTACATCGAGCTGTTCGTGCTCCACGCCATTTGCCGCTGGTGCGTCGCGTCGGCTGTGGTCATCACCGCGATCACGATCGTCGCCGGGACCGCGGTCCGTCGCGAGTCTTGAGCCCGACCGGTCAGGCTTCTTCCGCCTCGTATTGCGTCTTCAATCGCTCCACCACCGCGGGATCGGCGAGGGTGGTGGTGTCGCCCAGCGTCCGCCCTTCCGCGATGTCCTTGAGAAGTCGTCGCATGATTTTTCCGCTGCGGGTCTTGGGCAGGTCAGCCGTGAAGAGGACGTCGTCCGGCCGCGCCAGCGCGCCGATCTTTTTCGCGACATGGCTCTTCAGCTCATTGGACAGCGCGTCGCTCGCCGGGTGGCCCTCCTTGAGCGTGACGAACGCCGCCAGGGCCTGACCCTTGAGGTCGTGGGCCCGGCCCACCACGGCGGCTTCCGCGACGGCGGGGTGGTCCACGAGGGCGCTCTCGACCTCCATGGTGCCGATGCGGTGTCCCGCGACGTTCAGCACGTCGTCCACGCGGCCCAGCAGCCAGAAATAGCCCTGCTCGTCCCGCTTCGCGCCATCGCCGGCGAAGTAAGTGTTGGGCCATTTGCTCCAATAGACGTCGCGATAGCGCTCATCGTCGCCCCAAATGGTCCGTAACATGCCCGGCCATGGACTGGGGATGGCCAGGTAGCCTCCGCCCACCGGGACCGGCTTCCCCTCGCCGTCCAGCAGCTGCGCCTCGATCCCGGGGAAGGGCACCGTCGCGGAGCCCGGCTTGGTGGTGGTGACACCGGGGAGCGGCGTGATCATGATCCCGCCGGTCTCGGTCTGCCACCAGGTGTCGACGATGGGGCAGCGCCCGCCGCCGATGTGTTTCTGGTACCACATCCAGGCTTCGGGGTTGATCGGCTCGCCCACGCTGCCGAGCAGGCGGAGCTTCGAAATGTCGTGCTTAGCGGGAAGCTCCGTGCCCCATTTCATGAACGCGCGGATCGCCGTCGGCGCGGTATAGAACACCGTGACGCCGTGGCGCGCGCAGATGGACCAGAACCGGTCCTTGCCGGGATGGTCCGGGGCGCCCTCGTACATCACCTCCGTGACACCGAGCGCCAGCGGGCCGTAGACCACGTAGGAGTGCCCCGTGACCCAGCCCACGTCGGCGGTGCACCAGAACACGTCGTCGTCCTTGAGGTCGAACACCCACTTGGTGGTGGCGTAGACGTGGGTCAGGTATCCGCCGGTCGTGTGCAGGATGCCTTTCGGTTTCCCGGTGGTCCCGGAGGTATACAGGATGTAGAGAGGATCCTCGGCGTCCATCGCTTCGGGGGGGCACTCGGACGCCGCTTTGGCCATGAGGTCGTCCCACCACTGGTCGCGTCCACTCTGCATCGGGACGGCCTGCCCGGTGCGTTTCAGCACGACAACGTGCTGAATGCTGGGTGTCCCGCTGATCGCATCATCCGAGTTCTGCTTGAGCGGAACGACCGACCCGCGTCGGTACCCGCCGTCGGCGGTGATGAGTACCGTAGCGGCGGCGTCGTTGATCCGGTCCCGCAGTGACTCGGCGGAGAAGCCGCCGAACACCACCGTATGGGGCGCGCCGATGCGGGCGCAGGCGAGCATGGCGACCGCCACTTCCGGGACCATGGGGAGGTAGATGGCCACCCGATCGCCCTTGCCCACCCCCAACCCCTTCAACACGTTGCCGAACTGGCACACCTGGGCGTGCAGCTCAGCGTACGTGAGCCGTCGCACCTCGCCGGGCTCGCCTTCCCAGATCAGAGCCACCCGGTCGCCACGCCCTGCCTTCACGTGGCGGTCCAGGCAGTTGACGGAAGCGTTGAGCTTTCCGCCGACGAACCACTTCGCGTGGGGCGGAGTCCATTCGAGTACCCGGTCCCACGGTCGGATCCACTCGAGCTGCCTCGCCCACTCGGCCCAGTAGCCTTCCCGATCCTGCTGGGCCCGCGCGTAGACTTCCTGGTCGCGCACATGGGCGCGCGCACGAAATGCGGGTAACGGTGGGAAGCTGCGCTGTTCATCCAGCAGGGTCTCGATCCGGTCGGTCATGGCTCGCTTGCGGTGTGAGTTGGGACTGGTAAGGTATCGCCGCTCGGCGCAGCCGGGTCAAGCATTTTTGCAGCATGCGCCGGGCCATGCGTCCTGCGAATCCCGCCACCGCCCGGTCGGCTGGGTCGGGATCGCCAACTCCTTGCGGCCACGAGGGTTGTTGCGGCGCTCCGAGGTGGCATCGAAGTGGCAATGAGTCCGGGAAATGGCATCCTCCCTCGATACCGGATTCGAGAGCTCGTCACCGATGATGAGTACCCAACAGAGCGAGAAGGTCCTGGCTGCGCCCGAAACACTCGGCCTGGACTCCCGCACAAGCTTTCGCCGATCGGCCGCGGAGGTGCTGGAGCAGCTTCCCGAGGGTACGGGACGACTGATCATCGACCTGACGGCCACACGGGTGGTGGACAGCGCCGGCCTTGGGGCCCTGATGCTGATTCAACGCAGGGCGACGGAGCGCCGGCAAACGGTGTGCCTGCGCGGGGCGAACGAGGAGCTGCGGTTCCTGCTGGTGCTCACCAAACTGGACGATCTCTTCGAGCTGGAACCGGGCCGCGATTAGGCCGGGCTCCGTGGACGGCCCGGTGACGGTGGGTATATTGCCGAGGTTATGGCCGCCGCGGGACCCAAGCGCAAAGTGCTGTTCGTCGAGGACGAAGCGGCGCTGCAGAGTTCGTATGCCCGCTACTTCAGCGCGCGCTACGAAATGGCGTTTGCCCGGACCGGCGCGGAAGCGATGCAGCAGCTCGAGAGTTTCGAGCCCGAAGTATTGATCCTCGACCTGCGGCTGCCGGACACCGACGGCATTGCGTTGCTGCAACGAATCCGTCAGAAGCGCGCCACCCTCCCCGTTGTCGTCACCACCGCCTACGTGAGCATGGAGCCGCTGATGCACGTGCTCGATCTCGGCCACAGCGCCTATCTCGTGAAGCCCTTCGATCTGAACGAGCTCGCATCCCGCATCGATGCTCTGGGCGCGTGACCTCGGCCACGCGTTCGGCGCGATCCCGGCGCTCGACGGCATCACGTTTTCGTTGGAACGCGGTCAGACCCTCGCCATCTTCGGTCCGAACGGCGCCGGCAAGACCACCCTGCTGCGGGTGATCGCGGGGCTGATCCGCCCGCAGCGCGGTGCGGCCGGCGTCCATGGCGGCCGCCGCGCGATCGGCTGGATCGGACACCAGACGCAGCTCTACAGTCTGCTCTCCGTGCGGGAGAATCTCCGATTCTGGGCGTCGCTGTACGACGTCCCGGCTCGGGACGCCGCGCGACGGGAAGACGATCTGCTGCGACGACTCGGATTGTCGCGGCAGGCGGACCAGCTGGTGCGGACGCTGTCGCGCGGCCAGACGCAGCGGGCGGCCATCGCCCGGGCGCTGATGCACGACCCAGACGTTCTGCTGCTCGACGAGCCGTTCACCGGGCTCGATCGATTGGCGGCGGAAGAATTGCGCGGGCTGCTCGGCGAGCAGGCCGCCGCGGGGCGGGCCACGGTGATCGTCACGCACAACTTGGAGGAAGGCACCGAGCTCGCGACCGACGTCGCCTTCATGCGGGACGGCCGGTTCGTGGCGTACGCGCCGCGCGCCGGGCGCGACGCGGTCGAGCTCACGGCGGCCTACCGAGCGGCGGTCGCGAGTGCGTGACCTGCTGCGCCATGCCTGGCGGATCACCCGCAAGGATCTGCGACTCGAGTTCCGCTCGCGGACGGCGCTGACGTCGGCGCTGGTGTTCACGGCGCTCGTGCTCGTCGTGTTCGAGTACGGCCGCGATCCCACGGCCGTGCCGACGCTACGCCTCGCGCCCAGCATCCTGTGGGTGACGTTCAGCTTCGCGGCGATGCTGGCGCTCAATCGGGCGTTTCAGGCGGAGCTGGAAAACCAGGCGCTCGACGGGCTGCTGCTCGCGCCGATCAGCCGCACCAGCCTGTTCTGGGGGAAGCTCGGCGCGAATCTCGTCTTCGTGGCGCTGGTGCAGGTGGCGGGGTTGCTCTTGTTCATGCTGTTCTTCAACGTCCCGGTGTGGCGCGTGTGGCTGCCGCTCGCGACTGTCACCGCACTCGCGACCGTGGGATTCATCTCCGTGGGCACACTGTTCAGCGCGATGGTGGTGCGAACCCGATTCGCCGAGCTGATGCTGCCCGTGCTGCTGTTGCCGTTCCTCCTCCCACCGCTGATCGCCGCGGTCCAGGTGACGGCGCAGCTGTTCGCGGGGCATCCCTTGAGCGAGGTCGCCGGGTGGCTTAGGTTGCTCGCGGCGTACGATATCTGCTTCGTGACCCTGGCGACGCTGCTGTTTCCCTTCACGGTGACCGAATGACGCTGGCGCAACGCGGCCGGTGGCTCACTGGAATCGGGCTCTTGCTGCTCGCGGGCGTGTACCTGCGCGCCCTGGCGTTCACTCCGGTCGAGCTGCACCAAGGGCCCGCGCAAAAGATCTTCTACGTCCACGTCCCGTCCGCCTGGTCGGCGATGCTCGCCATGGGGCTGGTCGGTCTCTCGAGTATTCTGTTCCTGCTCGTTCGCGACGCCCGCTACGACCGATTCGCCGCCGCCTCCGCGGAAGTGGGCACGGTGTTCGCGTGCGTGATGCTCACCACCGGCCCGCTGTGGGCCAAACCGGTGTGGGGCACGTGGTGGACCTGGGATGCGCGGCTGACCCTCACGCTGATGTTGTTCTTCATTTTCATCGGGTACCAGCTGTTGCGGGGCGCCGTGGCCGATCCGGCGCTGCGGGCGCGCTATGCCGCCGTGGTGGGGATCTGCGGACTCGTGCTGTTGCCGTTCATCCACCTGAGCGTGTATCTGTTCCGGACACTGCACCCGCAGCCGATCGTGTTGAAGCCGAGCGCGCCGTCGGCGCCACCGGAAATGGTGACCACGCTCCTCCTGTCGGTCGGTGTGTTTGGCCTGTTGTACCTCGGGTTCGTCATCCAGCGCTATGCGCTCGGTGGGGCGGGACGGGATGCCTGAGGCGGTCCCGCAGAACGCGCCCTACATGGTCGCCGCGTATGTCGTGACCGCGGTCATCCTGGTGGGGTACGCGATCGTCCTCGCGCGCCGCGGCCGCCGGTCCCGCGACACCTAGCCCGCGCGGCGCCCTGCCTTGAGCTCCGCCCGGATCCCGGGGAGCTGTGCCATCCCATCGGGTACTTGCGCCGCCCACAAGGTGAGGGCCTGTTCCGCCGCCGCCTCGTCTCCCGCGTGGAACAGGGCCTCGGCGTTGTGGCGCAGTGCCTCGGGGCCTCCGCCGGCCGCGTATGCCCGCGAGAATCGCTCCGCGGCGTCGGCGTGCTGGCCGAAGCGTTGATAGATCGCGCCCGCCTCGAGCGCCGCGTCGGGCCGCTCCGCGAGCACGAGCGCCTGCTCGAACGCCGCCAGCGCCTCCTGCTGGCGGTAGACGAGCTGCCAGCCGAGGCCGAGCAGCATCCAGGCGTCGGAGTTTTCGGGGAAACGCTCCGCCGCCTCCTGGGCGACGGCCCGCGCGCCCCAACGATTCTCCTGGTCGCGCAGCAGCTCTACCAGGGCGCGGTAGGAGGGGACGAACGTCGGCGCGATGGCGCACGCCAGGCGGTGCCATCGAACGGCTCCGCGCGGTGAGGAAGCGGCGGCACGGCGGGATGCGAAACTGGCGATCATCAGGCGCACGGATTTGAGCAAGGGGTGCTCGGACGAGAAAGTACGTAAGGAGAATAACGTAAGGGGGAAAAGCGTAAGGAGGAACCGTACCCTCGATTCCTCCCTACGAATCTCTCCCTACGTCTTTCAACTTTACGCTTTCATCCCTACGCCTTTGGTAGTAGGATCGCTTTCCATACCCACCCCGCCGCTACTGCTCCCACCACCGGACCGACCCAATACACCGCCTGCGAGTGCCACGACCCGGAGACGAGCGCGGGGCCGAAGGCCCGCGCCGGATTGATGGCGGCGCCGGTGAGTCCGCCTGCCACCACGGCCGCGACGAAGATCGCGAGCCCGATGCCGAACCCGCCGATCTTGGGCGCGGCGCCCGATACGGCGGTGCCGAACACCGCGGAAACGAGGAAGAAGGTGAACACCGCCTCGATCCCGATGGCTTGGACGAAACCAACGTTCGCCGACAACTGCGGCGTCCCGGCCGATACGGCGGCCACGGCCGGGGCCGAGAACAACGCCCGCAGCAGCGCCGCGCCGGTGATCGCGCCGACCAGCTGCGCGCCGACGTAGCGACCGCAGGTCCGGCCGTCGATCTTCCCCGCCACGAGCAGTCCCAGGCTCACCGCCGGGTTGAAGTGCGCGCCGGAAACGCTCATGAGGGAGCTGATCAGCACCGCCATGCCGACGCCGTGCGCCGCCGCGATGCCGAGGTTCGTGACGCCGCCCGCCGTCATCGCGTTGGCGACGATGCTGGCGGCACCGATGAAGACGAACAGGGCCGTGCCGAGAAACTCCGCGAGCAGCGGCCGAAACGTGGCATTCACCGAGGATTCCTCCGAATAGGTGGGCGGGCCGCCAATCTACCGGTGCAGTCAGGCGCGCCGCAACACCAAGGTTGCATTGACGCCGCCAAACCCGAACGAGTTGCTCAAAACCACGTCGGGCTGGGCGTCGCGGCCGTGGCCGGGGAGGCAGTCGAGATCACAGGCGGGGTCTGGCCGGGACAGGTTGATGGTCGGCGGCAACCAGCCACGGGCCAGCGACAGGGCGCAGATCGCCAGCTCGATCGCCCCGCTCGCGCCCAAGGCGTGCCCGTAATAACCCTTGGTGCCGCTCACCGCCAATCGGTACGCGTGCTCCCCGAACACCTGCTTGATCGCGAGGGTCTCGGTGGAATCGTTCAGCGGCGTGGAGGAGCCGTGGGCGTTGACGTAGCCGACCTCACTCGGCGCGACGTCGCCGTCGCTGAGCGCGAGCTGCATCGCCCGCGCCGCCTGGCGACCATCGGGGCGCGGGGCGGTCATGTGGTACGCGTCGTTGGTGCAGCCATAGCCCACGACTTCACCGTAGATCCGCGCGCCGCGCGCCAGCGCCCGCCCGCGCTCCTCGAGCACCACCACCGCTGCTCCTTCGCCCATCACGAAACCGTCACGCGCCACGTCGAACGGCCGGGAGGCAGTGGCCGGGTCGTCATTGCGGGTGCTCATTGCCCGAATGTTGCTGAAGGCGGCGAAGGTGAGCGGGGCGAGCGGGGCTTCCGCGCCACCCGCGATCATCACATCCGCCCGGGCGTCCCGCACCGCATGGAACGCCTCGCCCACGGCGATGGTCCCGGACGCGCAGCTCATCGCGTTGGTGGCGTTGGGCCCCGTGAACCCGAACTCGATGGCGATATTGCAGCTCGCCGCTCCGGGGAACACCGCGAGCGCGAGCGACGCATCGAGCCCGCGCGGGCCCTCCCGGAGATAGTTGCCGACCTGCGACTCCGCGAAGGCGACCCCCCCCAAGGCCGAGCCCATCATCGCGCCCACCCGGTCGGGGTCCTCGCGCGCCGGCTCGAGGGCGCCGTCCTGCAACGCGAGCCGGGCGCTCGTCACGGCCAGCTGTGAGAAACGATCCAGCCGCTTGGCGCGCTTCGCGTCGAGAAAGTCCTGAGGGCGGAAATCGGGAATCTCCGCGGCGATCTTGCTGCGGAACGGGCTGGGATCGAAGCGGCTGAGCGTGCGGACCGCCGAGCGGCGTCCCTCGAGTCCCGCCCACAGTCCGTCGGCCGCGGTGCCGATCGGGGTCACGGCGCCGACGCCGGTGATGACCACGCGTCGCCGCGCGCTCACGCCGCCTCCGCGCGGCGCCGGATGCCCGCCAGCGTCCGCGACGCGATCCCGTGCACGAACACCGGCCCGATCACCGCATCCGCCGCGAGCCGCCCGACGAGCGGCCAGGCGGGACCAGCCCACTCATGCACGATCTCCACCGCGATCCCCCCTTCGTCGCCCGCGTCCCGTATCTCCCAGCGCACGTCCATGCCCGTCGTGATCCCGGCGACGTGTCGATACCGGATCCTCGGCGCCGCCGGCTCGACGTGCATCTCCGCCACCCACCAGGCGGGGTAGCGCAGCGGCGCTGGGCCGAATGGCCGCCATGCCGCCATCTCCACTCGGCCGCCGTCGGGACGGCGTTCGAGCATTCGCACCCAGCGGTAGTGCGGCAGCAGCTCGGGCCACCGTTCGACGTCGCGGGCGAGTGCGAAGACACGCTCGAGCGGCGCGCGGATCAGGACGCGGTCGATGGTGAGCATGATATAGAGGTGTTCAGTGGTCAGTTGTCAGCTGAAAACTGACGACTGATGACTCACGACTCACGGTCCCCCAGATTTGCATACCCACCCCTGTAGTACAGCAGCGGCCGGCGATCCGTCACCGCCCCGCCGGTGACCAGCCCGAAGAACACCGTATGGTCGCCGCCCGGGACGGCCGCATGCCTGACGCATTCGATGTAGGCCAGGGCGCCGTCGAGCAGCGGTACGCCGTGGCGGCTTTCCCGGTACCCCACGCCGTCGAAGCGGTTCGCGTCGTCTGCGGCGAACGCTCGCGACAGCGCCTCCTGGTCGGCCGCGAGAACGTTGACAACGAAATGCGGCGCCGCCTCGAGCGCATGGTGCATCTCGTTGGCCCGGTCCACCGAGACGAGCAGCAGCGGCGGGTCGAGCGACACCGAGGCGAGGGAGCTCGCGGTCATTCCCACCGGCCGGCCATCGACGGCACGAGCCGTGAGCACGCTGACGCCGGTGGCGAAACACCCGAGCAGCTGGCGAAACTGCGCGGCGCCGACGCCCGACACGCTCACACGAGTAACCGGAGAAGAGTGGACGGGGCGAGCACCGCGCGGGCCGGCACGAAGTTGCCGGTCGCCCCGACCACAAGATCCGCCAAGGCCGGGCGCCGCGCCAGCC
Source organism: Gemmatimonadales bacterium (assembly GCA_050733375.1). Classification (GTDB taxonomy): domain Bacteria; phylum Gemmatimonadota; class Gemmatimonadetes; order Gemmatimonadales; family GWC2-71-9; genus DASTHG01. The sequence goes on along the minus strand of JBOHST010000159.1, from coordinate 1,491 downwards.
GAGCGACGACGCGACGTGCGAGCCACGGCCAACCCACGCCGCATCCGATGAGCCGCTCCAGCACCCATTTGCCGATGAACGCGCGTCGCCGCGCCGCGGCGTAGGGCTCGAGCGCCGCCGCCGGAAGCGGTCCTCCGCCTGGAGCGGCGAGGGCCGCGATCAGGGTGGCGGACGCGAGCTCTGCCCCACGCAACGCAGCGTACAATCCCTGGCCGGTGAACGGATCGAAAAAATCGGCCGCGTCGCCCACCAATAGCGCGCCGCCTCCCGGCGCCACCGTCCGGCGCGACCACTGCGCGAACGGCCCGGTGACGAGCAAGGCGCGCACCTCCCGGGCGGTGGTGAACCGGCCGCGCAGTCGCGGAAACCGCTCCAGCTCCGCCACGAGGCCGCCCTGGCGCAGCGCGGCGGCCCGTTCGCGCGCCGCGGCAGCGGGCAGGACGAGCGCGACCGTCGTGACGCCGTTGCCGATGGGGCCCAGGCCCACGTATCCGGGGGAGCCGATGTGCATCTCCCCCGCGTCGCCCATTCCCCCTACGTCGCGGAAGTGCGCCGAAAAGGCGATCCGCTCCGGCCGCGAGGCGCGTCGCAGCCCCAGGCGCCGGGCGACCACGGAGCGCAGGCCGTCGGCGCCAACGACGACTCGCGCCCGCAACGCCGGGCGCCCGCCGACGGCGCCGCGCGCCACCACGCCGCCCACCGCTCCCTGGTCGTACAGCAGCTCTTCCACCGGCACGCCTTCCTCCAGCACCGCTCCGGCGCGCGTGGCCGCCTGCACGAGGAGGGTGTCGAGCACGGTGCGCGGCAGGGCGTAGCCGTAGGGTTGCGGGCTCGCGAACGGGTGGGCGGCGACAAAGCGACCGTCGGCGGCAGCTCCGTCCGGCGCCACGACCCGCATGCCATACAACCGGCCCGGCGCGGCCCGTTCCACCGCGGCGACGAGCGCGCCATCGAGTCGCTCGAGCAGCGGCGTGGCGGCGGGGCTGAGGTACTCCGAGCAGGGTTTGTCGCGGGGAAACCGGGCCCGGTCGAGCAGCAGGACGCGCGCGCCCGCCCGCGCGAGCTGCAACGCCGTCGCAGAACCGGCCGGTCCCGCCCCGGCGACGATGGCATCCCAGCGCGCCGGCACGAAATGCGCTCAGGCGAGGCGGGTGAAGACGAATCCGTCGAGGATCAGATTACCGTTCGAGAAGGAGACGCTGAACGTGACCGGCACGCTGGATCCATCGAACACGATCCGCACCGAGACGCTGGCGGGGGTGTAGGTGCAGGGCCGCACCTCGGTCGTTTCGAACCCGGCGTTGACAAAGGTCTGGATCAACAGCTTCGAGCATGTGAGGTCCGAGCCGAAGCTCCAGCGTGTGTCGGAGACGACCGTCTCGCCGGCGCTGATCAACGTGGAGACGTGGCGCCACGTGCCCACGATCGCCGCCGCCGCACCGCCACCGCCGCCCCCCGCGCCACCTCCACCGCTGCCGCCACCCCCACCCC
>JBOHST010000158.1:0-14179 GCA_050733375.1 Gemmatimonadales bacterium | reverse complement strand
GCTGACGCCCGCATCCGCGATCGCGCTGACGCTGCGTGCGGTGGGCGGCCTCACGACGGCCGAGATCGCGAAGGCGTTTCTCGTTCCCGAGTCGACCATCGGGCAACGCATCAGCCGGGCCAAGCAGCGCATCAGAGCATCGCAGGTTCCATTTAGCATGCCGGATGCCGATGAACGCATGCAGCGATTGCAGTCGGTGCTGCATGTGTTGTATCTCGTCTTCAACGAAGGCTATACGACGAGTGCGGGCGCCGAGCTGCATCGCACCGACCTGTCGAACGAGGCGATTCGTCTGACGCGCGAGGCGCACCGGCTGCTGCCCGACAACGGAGACGTGTGCGGGCTGCTCGCCCTGATGCTGCTGACCGACGCTCGCCGGGCGGCGCGCACCGGGGCGCATGGCGAGTTGATCCCGCTCGACGAGCAGGATCGCACCAGTTGGGATCGCCAGGCCATCGCGGAGGGCGTGGCGTTGGTCAGCGCGGCGCTGTCGCAGGGATCGGTTGGCGAGTATCAACTGCAGGCCGCGATCGCGGCCGTTCACGATGAGGCGGCGCGTGCCGAAGACACCGACTGGCCGCAGATTCGCGCGTTGTACGGCATGCTGATGCGCATCACCGACAGCCCAATGGTCGCGCTCAACCATGCGATCGCCACGGCGATGGTGGAAGGTCCGAACGCGGGGCTCGCACTCCTCACGCCGCTGCAGGGCGATGCGCGCCTGCGCGGGAGCCATCGGCTCGACGCGGTGCGCGCGCACCTGCTGGAGCGCGCCGGCGAGCAGGAGGCGGCGGTGCGACTGTACCGCGAGGCCGCGGCTAAGACAACGAGCGTGCCGGAGCGAAACTATCTGATGATGAAGGCTGGCAGGTTGCGTTCGTGACGCGTGACGCGCTGCGCCCGCACGCGGCGCATCTACGACGACGTGAACGTCGAGGTCCTGGCGTCGTCGCCTGGACGCGAGGACCGACTCCCCGAGCGACCATTGGCTGTCGCACACTTGCGTCCGCCCTTGTCGGCCCACAGTTGCTCTGGAGAACCAGTTACGGGCGTCGCAGGCCGCCAACACCTGAGACGGCGGCAGGGACACCGTCACGCGGTCGCGGGTCGAGCTCGTCGCTTCAGTTGCGCGCCAGGTCCCGCGCCGCCGCGGCCAGCGCTCGCACCTTGGCCCCATCCGCCGCGGTCGCCGCGTCGCCGTCGAGTCGGGTGGCGAGCCCCGTCAGCGCGGTCTTGCGGGCCGAGCCGGACTTCTGTTCGGCGGCGGTCAGCGCGGTCCGCACCGCCCCGATTCGGGCCGCCGATGGGGTTCAGGGGGTCGCGAGTTCAGGTACGCGCCGGCCACGTCCAAATCCCGCCGCCCCGTCTGGTTGAAGATCGAGCCCCGCAGCGGCTTTCTACTCCGGCAGCCCTTGGCGACGCGACACATGCAGCTGCAGCGTGAGACGCCTCTTCGCACGGCCCGGCGCCACTATCTACTGCTCCCCGGCCGCGATCAGCTCGGCCTCGGCGGCTACCCAGGCACGGAGAACCTCAACACGGACATCCCGAGGGGTGTTGCCGGCCGACTGGCTCTGAACCACTTGTGCGAATCGGAACCACTCGAACCTGCGACGCGCGCTGTGGTCCTCGACGACGACGTAGAGCCGTTGTCGGTTCCAGTCGCCGACGAGGCAGGCCCAGGAACCGCCCCGCGTGAAGACAAGCGTTCCGTCGACCACGACATCGAAGGTGGCCTCACCGCGGTCGTGGATCACGGACGCGATGCCGCCACGCCTGGCGATGTAGGCGTACCGCGAACCATCGGGCGCGAGGACGAGGTCGCTCGCCCATTCCCGCGCGTCGATGACCTCGCCGTTCAGGAGGACGGTGGAGGTCGTGCTGTCGTGCCCGATGTATCCCCAGGCTTGGCCGGAGCGGGTGAACACGGGAGCTTCCACCGATCCGAACGTCGGCCCCGGCCGGCCATTGACCACCACCCGGTCAGCCCCGCTGTCCCCTGCGACGAAGACGGCATCGCCACTTGCCGGGAGCGCCAACGCACGCGCGCCTGGGTACGGCCCCACGCGCATCTCGCCGTAAATCATGAACCACTGCTCACCGTCACGAGCGAGATAAGCCGTGGCCGAACCCGAGGGTGCGAAGCGAAACTCGGAAATCGCGTCGTGCTCAGTGCCGAAGGCCGCGTCGACGATCAGTCGTTCCTTGACACCGTCACGCGCCACGTACCCGACATGCCGCCCGCCTGGGCTGAACGCGAGCTCGCCGATGCCATCATGCCACGGGCCGATGCGGCCGTCGATCACGACCGCCACTCGGCCCTCCCGCTGTGCCGCATACGCCATCCGCCGTCCCGACGGATCGAACGTGAAGGAGCCGGAAAACAGAGCGTCGAACCGCTCGCCGTATTCAGAGTCCACCACGACGTGCCACGCGCCGTCGCGAAGCGCCGTGTACGCCAGCCGCGCACCATCCGCGGTGAGGAGGAGCCCGCCGATGCCATCGGCGGCGGGACCTCGCCGGCCGTCGTGCACCACGAACCACTGTTCGCCCTCCCGAACGGGATAGGCCACACTGCGGCTGTCGGCGGAAAACGTAATATGGTGCACCGCCACGCCGTCGTAGCATGTTTCGGGCTCCGTGGCCATTCGCACGCAGGTGCGGCCGTCGGACGCAGAGACTCGAAACTCGACGCGGTGGTCGGGGCTCAGCCCCTGCCAGACACTCGGGGGGGCGCATGCGGCGCACACCAGCGCCACCGCTGTGCGGCGCACGGAACCGCTATCTCTTTGGGAGCGGGGTTCTCGTCCACGCTCCGGTGAGATTGCCCTTGACCACGATGGTGTCGCCCACGGCTGCCTCCACCGAGAAGCGGATGAAATCGCCGTAGTCGCCCGTCCACTGCACGTGGTAATCCAGACGACATCCCGGGAAGACCGGCTGCAGGAACTTCAAGTCGACGGAGGCGCCCACAGTCACCGACGCCTCGCCGTTCCGCAGCCCGGCCAGTCGCGGGTGAAGGTCGACCGACTGGTATCCGGGGTGCATGCGGTATCCCCGGTCTAGGTTGCGCAGGGACTCGAGGACCCCTTCCGGGTCCTCCCCAGCTGCTGACGCGGCTCGGGTCAACACCGTGAGCACTGTGAGTATCGTGGCGCTTTGCCCGAGACCCTCCATGCTGAGCGCCCCTGGCCACAGCGGCATGTCGGGAAAGTGCCCCTCGAAGAAGGGCTCGTTCATCGAGATATGACGTCCGGCCTCGATCGTGGGGACGGGATCGGTGACGAACGCGTGGACGAAGTCCACCATGAGCATCGGCCGGCGCTGCTTGACGAGCAGCTCCACGACCTTCGAGCCGAGCTCCAGGTTCCCGGGTCGCTTTGAACTCACGCCGGGCTGACCTTAGCCCACGCGTCCAGCGCCTCGGGGCTCTCGATGGGACGCACCCGTAGCGCGTGGCCTACGCAGTCTCGCACCAGTCCCCTGAGGATCTTCGCAGGACCGATGGTGAGCACCTCCGTGACACGGATCCGTACCAGCGTCTGCATCGACCGGACCCACTGGACCGGGTGGGTGAGCTGCTCCGCGAGCAGCGACGGAATGCCTTCGACCCGCTCGACGATGTCTCCGGTGCGGTTTGAGATCAATGGGCAACGGAGGGGCGCGAGCGCGAGGCTCCCGACCCGGTTCCTGAGCTCACCGACCGCTCCGGCCATAGCCGGGCTGTGCCATGGACCCGAGATGCCGAGGGAGGTTGTCCCGATGAGCTCGCGGACCCTGGCGAGGCTCGCCCGATTGCCGGAGACGGCAATTTGTGATGGGCTGTTGAACGCCGCGACGGCGGCAAAGCCGCACCTGTCCGCATCCGTTACAGCGCGTCGAACCTCGGCCTCCTCGACGTCCGTGACGACCATCCCCCCAGGGTGTCGCGAGGCCTGACGGGCCATTAGGCGCCCACGTTCGGCGGCAAGCGCGATGGCATCCTCCGGGGAGAACAAGCCGCTGGCCGCGCAGGCCGCCACCTCCCCCAGCGAATGGCCCGCAACCAGGTCGGGTTGCACCCCGCGTTCCACCAGATCGAGATGGATTCCGAGACAGAGGCCGGTGAGCGCCGGCTGCAACAGCTCGGTTCGCGCCAGGGCGCGGCCGCCCAGCGCGAACAGCTCGTCCCGGTCGACCCTGGCCTCGCGCGCCGCAACGCCCATCAGCCTCCGGACGTTCACGGACCGCGCACTCCACTCGGCGGCGCTGCGCTCGATGGCAGCCCCCTGCCCGGGGAACAGGAACGCCCGTGTCAAAGCGACATTCCTCCGTCCACCGCGATGCACTGGCCGACCACGTAGCTGGCGGCGGCCGAGGCGAGGAAGAGCACCACGTTGGCGAGCTCCTCGCCTTCTCCGAAGCGGCCGACGGGAACCGTCCTGGCTCTCGCCTCGGCAATCCGCCGGTCGAGCCGCACGCCCATGCCCGTGCGGAAGAGGCCTGGCGCAACGGCGTTGACCCGCACGCCATACGGCGCCAGCTCCGCGGCCAGGGTAGCCGTGAGCCCGATCACGCCCGCCTTCGCCGCCGAGTAGTTCGCCTGACCGGGGCTTGCCCGGATGCCCGCTATCGACGAGACGTTGACAATGGCTCCGCTCCGTCTCGCCATCATCGAGGGGATCGCCGCACGGCAACAGCGATACGTGCCCGAGAGGTCGGTGCCGATTACGGGATCCCATGCGTCGGGTGACATCGTCAAGAACGTCTGGTCGTGCGCGATGGCCGCATTGTTCACGAGGACCGACAGGGGTCCACCCGCTTCAAACGTCCTGAACGCGCGCTCGGCCGCCGCCTGGTCGCGGACGTCCAGCTCGAGAACTTCGCCGCTGCCTCCACCGGATTCCACGAGCGCGAGCGTCTTCTCGGCTTCTTCGCGGCGGGTGCGGAACGTGATGCCGACGCGAGCCCCTTCGGCGCCGAATGCCTGGGCGATCGCGCGCCCGAGCCCACGCGATGCCCCGGTGACGATTACACCTTCCCCATGGAAGCGCCCGCGCCCGGTCATCGCTTGAGGGAGGGGAAGTCGGTCTCGTGCCGGGTGGCGTAGCTGTGAACCTGCGGGTTCACGTAGAGACTCCGGTTGTTGACCACCGGCGGGCTCACCGAGCGCGCTCTGATCCCCTCGGTTCCCACCCGGAAGTCGTCGATGCCCGGGTAGGCGTACGCTGTGTCCAACAACGCCAGCGCCACCCAGTCGTCCCGCACGGGTGAAAACCCAGCGTTCACGACCTGACCGAGCTCCTCCGCGCCATACCTCACGACGTCCTCCACCTCGATGGGAGAGTCGCTCAACAAGCACGTGAGCCGTCGTGCCACGCGGGCCTGACGGCGCTCCCGGAGCGCGTCGGAGCCCACGTACTGCTTCCGCCGGGAGACCCGCCACTGGAGCTGGAGCTCCAGGGGCATGACCGGCCTTCGGCCTTCGGCGCGCACGTTGAAGAACCAATTCTCGAGCGCGCAGTGATCGAGCACGTCGAGCGTGACTTCGGCGACGTCCAGTTCGCGGCCGGCATCGGCGAGCCGCCCCCACGTCCCTTCGGCCGCTTCTTCGGGGGCGATGATCACGTACCCGAACTCTCCCGTCTTGCCGGCGCGGCAGCACAGCAGGTCCTCAAAGAAGAAGAACGTGAGGTACGGCAAACCCACGACCTCCTGGCCCACAAGCCTCGCCAGCACCTCCCAGGCGTAGGGGCCGTCCAGGCCGATCAGACGGTGACCGTCGCCCGCGTCAAGGATCTCCACGTCGTCGAAGGCGGCGGAATGTCGGCGAAGGTAGTCCAGTAATTCGTGCCTCTCGGGGCCTTCAGCGAGCAGGAAGAACTCTTCGTCGTCACTCGCTAGGTAGCAGTCGGCGAAGACGTGGGCCGCTTCGTCGAGCAACAGGCCATGGATCATCTGCCCGTCGCGCAGATACAGGTCACGCGTGAAGAGGCGGTCGATCGCAGCGAACGCATTGTCACCACGGATGCGGATGTTGTGGACGTGATCCAGCCGGCTCATTGCGGCCGAGCTGCGGACGGCCAGAATCCCTTCATGCAGATTCATTCGGGGGTGCCTCCGGAACCGCGATCGCCAGATCGACCAGCGAGTTGACCGTTCGCAGCTCCGCCCGGCCGGCTTGGTCGGTCGGGATCTCGATGCCGAAGTCGGTCCTGAGGTGGATCGTGAGTTCCACCGCGTCGATCGAGTCAAGCGCCAGGCCGCTTCCGAACAACGGAGTGTCCGGGTCGATCTCCTCATGGCTGAGTGGAAGGTTGAGCCGCTCGATCAGCATGCTCCGCACGCGGTCCAGCATGACCCGACGGCGCTCGATCCGTGCTCGGAGCGACGGGTCCATGCGCCTCTCAGGCGGTGAGGAGGAGGGCCCCGCTCATCGAGCGGCCCACGTCGGAGACGACCCAGGCGTGGTCGATCTCGCCCCGGCGAATGGCCATCGTGGCGGCGGCGCAGGCTAGCGCCGATGGAAGCGCGGCCGGCCGTGCCGAGCAGCTCGTGTAGTCGCGCTCGTCGAAGACGTGATCCGCGGACGTCTCGCAATCCGCCTCTTTGCAGACCCGCTCGATCGCGCGGCCGAGGCCGCCGGGACCGGCAATGCTCCACCCGGCCACACGTACGCGGCGCCCGTCCCGGGACGCGATGCCGTCGCGACCCATGAGCAAACAGGCGGCTCCCTCGGCGGGCCTCTCACCGTGAGCGCCCGCCTCGCCCAGCTCGTCCACGCCGGCCGCGATCATGAGGTCGGTGTCGTCGCGTGTGCTCAGGATTTCGGCGCTTACGAGGGCCGCGGCCAGCCCGGATCCACAACCGACCGACAACGCCGCCAACGGACCCCGCAGAGAAAGCAGCTTGGAACAGAATCCGGCGGGAGCGTTCAAGACAATGCGGGCGAACGCGTGGGCGGAGAGATGACGCAGCCCGCGCTCTGTGACGCTATCCGAAAACGCGCGCACGCTCTCCTCGGAGGGACGCACCGCTCCGGCGATCAGTCCGGTTCGGTCCGCGATCCGGCCCGTGATTCTGACACCAGCATCCTCGAGCGACAGCGCAGCGGCCGCCGTGAGAAAACGACTCATCGGATCGAGACCTCGAGGATCCGCGCGGGGAACCACGCGCTCGATGGCAAAGTCCGGGACGCGGCCGCCGCTGCTCAGCCCGTCCGCTCCAAGCCCCCCGGTCACCAGTCCGAACGGCCCGACCAGGCCGACTCCGAGGATCTCGACGGGCCGGCGCCGGCGCGGCTCGGTTCGCAAGGGCGGACGGCGCGACACCACCAACGCCGCGTTCGATCCGCCGAATGCCGAATTAAGGCAGAGCGCGTGATCGTAGGTTGCGGGCCGTGGCCTCACGCCGGCCACCGGGTCGGAAGGCGCGAAGCGTCTCGGACCGACGAAGTGCAGGGTGGGAGCCACGAGGCCACGCTTCATGGTCAAGATCGTAACGATCACCTCCAGGGCGCCGGCCGCGCCCTGGGCGTGACCGATGGCGCCCTTGGTCGAGCTAACGGGGACGGCCGCGTTCCCGCCCAAGGCGCGCCGGATCCCTCGCCACTCGGAAGGATCGTTGGCCTCCGTGCCGGACCCGTGGGCGTTCACGTAGCCGATATCGGAGGGTTGGAGCGAGGCATCCGCCAGGGCCGAGCGAACCGCCCGGTGTACCCCGCCGCCCTTGGGGTCGGGCGATGTCTCGTGGTGCGCGTCGGCCGATAGTCCGTACCCGGAGATGGTAGCGATCGACTCGATGTTGCGGGTTCGGGCGGACTGAGCGCGTTCGAGGATCAGGAAGCCGGCGCCCTCACCGAGCGTCGTGCCGAAAGGCTCGCTGAATGGTGCGCACTTCCCGGGACTCAGCACGCCCAGGGCGTGAAACCCCGCGAACACCTCGGGGGAAAGAACGTCCGCTCCCCCGGCGATCACCGCGTCGGCGCCGTCCATGGCGAGGAGGTCGCGCGCGATGCCGATTGCTGCCGTCGAAGAGGAGCATGCCGTCGAAATGGTGACGACAGGACCGGCAACGCCCAGGTGTTGCGCGATGTCCTGAGCGAGCTCGTGGACGTCGCGGTCCAAGTCTCCCAACGACGTGCCGAGCACGAACCCGATCCGGTCCCGCGGCGGGCCCGCGGTGAGGCCCGCCTGGGATACGGCCTCCTCGGCCGCGCGCACGGCGAACTGCCGGCACAGGCCCCAGGCTGCGGACCCGCCGGACGGCTGCACCGCCCAATCCGGCACCTCGGCGCCGGTGTGCACGAGGAACTCTTCGGTGCTGAAACGGCGTATCGGGCGGATGCCGTCCACGCCGCAGTCGAGGGCGTCATCGAGCGCGGCGCAGTCGTGCGCTACGGCGCAAACGGCGCCCATGCCGGTAACGACTACATCAGCAGCGGCGGGCCGCATGGATGGGCCGACGAATCAGGTCGCGCCGGAAGGCGTTCCCAAACCGACCAGGAGAATGATCAGCCCTACCAAGATGAAGATTGAGCCGACGGTGGCCCCAAAGAGTCCAATGCCGACCCCCGCGCCGCCGCCATCCGCTGTCGCCGCGACGAGTACCGCGCTAGCTCCGAGAATGAGGACGCCGATTCCCATCGTCCTCAGGCCCCGGGAGATGCGCCGCTGGCGTTTCGTTCGCTCCACCTGCCAGAAGGCCCGCTCGCCCATCTTGGCCGCAAGCCAGCGCTGCCGCGCCTCCGCCTGGATGTCCGACGCGGCAACCTTGTCGACCTTCACCAGGTACTCGTTGACGAGCAGGCCGGGCGGCTGGTGCTGGAGCCGCCATTCCACCTGCATCATCTGCGTGCGGAACTGGTGCCGCCGCGCGTCGGAAAGCCCAGACCGCGCGGCCTCCGCATCCAGCGTTTCGGTGACCTGGCTGACAAACGCCGGCCGTTCGCGCAGCGCTGATTGCACCCGCGCGAGGTCTCGTGGCGCCTGACGGCCGAGCAGATTGGTGATGCCGGCAATCGACTCGTCCATGGCCGGCTGGATGGCCCACATACGGTCCTGCATCCCCGGGTGTACCTGGCATTCGATCGGCAGGTCACAGAACATTCCGGTCGCGTACAGGGTCTTCATGGACTTCCGGCCCAGCGAATCGAGCAGGAATGCGTCACCTTGGAAGTCCGGAAAGCTGCTTGAGATGGACCAATCCTCGATGCGGCCGACGCCCTGGTCGAATCGGTCTAAGTAAGCTGCCACGTCCGGAGTCGGAGTGTCGAGGTGGCCGGGGCGGTGCAACCCGGACGTGCCTCCCAAACGGCCGCTTGCCAAACCCGCGGCACCTAACGCACTGTTGAGAATGAAATCACGGCGGTCCATGACTTTGCTGCTCCGGATGCGCCTGCCTTGAGCGGTACGGGTGGGGCGTAGGAACTCGCCCGTCACCATCATGCGGGTCGGGTAACCAGGTGTCAAGCTGAACGGATGGGTACCCGAACATCTCCTCGAAGAGCCGTCCGCCTTCATCGGTCGTCTGTAAAGAAGGGCCGGTCGAGTATGGGAAGAGGGGACCGGGAAATCAGTGACGTGCTCGTGGTGGGAGGGGGACTCGCGGGGCTGACGCTCGCGCTTCAGCTCCGCAAGCGCCGCCCTGACCTGGACATCCGCATCGTCGATCCACAGCGCCGCCCCGCAGCCGAGCGCACGTCGACCGTCGGTGAGTCTCTCTCAGAAGTGGGTTCTCACTACCTCCGCGAAATCATCGGGCTGAGCGATCATCTCGACGCGCAACAGGTGCCCAAGTTCGGGCTGCGTTTCTTCGTCGGTAGCCAGGACGACCTCGGCGACCGCTTCGAGATTGGTCCGCTGCACCCCAAGATCTGCGAGATGGACGGCGGCCGGTTCATCGGCCTGCCGCTCCGCACTCACCAGGTTGACCGGGGCCGGCTCGAGAACGAGCTCGCGCGGCGGTGCCAGGCAGGCGGGATCGTGCTGCTTGAGGGCACGCGCCTCGATCGGGTCGAGATCGACCCCGCCGGGCACAAGGTGTTCTTGACCGGCGACCACGGCGGCGAGCTCCGCGCCCGCTGGATTGTGTTCGCGAGCGGGGGCGAGACTCCCGGGCACGCGATTCAGCGGCGCCCGCTCAACCACCGCATACGGGCCGCCTGGGCGCGCGTGGAAGGCGACCTCGATGTCGGAACCTGGTCCACGAACCCGAGCTTCGCCGCCCGCACGCTGCACGGGCTCCGTCGCCACAGCACCAACCACATGATGGGCGGTGGTTATTGGACCTGGATCATCGCGCTGCCGTCCGACGCCACCAGCGTGGGCGTCGTGGTCGATCCCGACGTGCTGGAATTCAAGCCCGCGAGTTATGCTGAGATGGTCGGGTGGCTGGCCGAGCGCGACTGGCGCACGGCGCACGAACTGGCCATCGCGACTCCCGTGGATGGCGACTTCCACGTAACCGAACTGAACGCCGCGGTAGCGGAGCAGTGCTTCAGTGCCGAGCGTTGGGCCGTCGTGGGCCAAGCGGCTGCCGCGATCGACGTGCTCTATTCCTCTGGTGCAGACCTGATCGCGCTCGGGAACACGCTGCTCGTGCACATCATCGAGCGTGAGTTCGAGGGTGGGCGCATCGCCGGCCGCTGCGCCGTGGCTGAGCGCGTGTTCGCCGGGTTCGCCGAGGGTTTCGCCGATATTTACCGCGGGCAGTACCGGCACTTCGGATCGCCGGCTCACGTAGCGACCAAGGTCGCGTGGGACAGCGCGCTCTACTTCGGATTCCACACGCTGCTGTTCCGGCACGGCCTGTTCGGGGATCCGGAATTCCTGGTCGAGATTCGCCCCGAGGTCCGTGCGGTGCAGAACGCGCAGGCGCGCGTACAGGGACGACTGCGTCAGGGCGACTTCCAGCCTCTCGTGGACGTCGGCGGTGGCACGGTCGAGTGGGGCGCCATCGAGTGGCTCATGGACTCCTATTTCGCTGCCAAGGAACAGCCCGACCAGCGCGCCGTCCTGGCCGCGCTACGCGCCTCCGTCGCCAGGCTGGAGCGCCTCGCCCGCCGGGTGGAGGGCCTGGGATGAGCCTCGCTCTCGCGAGCGACGCTTTCCTTGAGGGATACCGGCTTGCGCTGGCAGACGACTCACCGGCAAACGCGCACACGCTGCTCGTGTGGCTGCACGACCTCGGGCAGCTCCGGACCCCATTCGCGTACGAGGGCGCCGCGCTAGCCTGGCGCTTGAGAGACGAGCGCCAGCCCCGCGGGCGCGTGGACTCCCTGTTCGCGTCCGCTTCTCCTGTATGGCACCCGTTCCTCGGACTGGGCGTGGGATGCGCCTTGGCTAAGCTGGGGCGGTGCCTTCCCGACGACCCGGCGATGCTCGACGGCTACGGTTTCTACGCGGGCCTGTTCGGAGGCGTCTCCCACATCACCGCCGAACGCACCGTGCCGCGTGTGGAGCGCGGACGGGGACGCGCGTTCTGGTTTCAGACGGGGGGCGACGCCGCGGCCTGTGCGCGCCTCACCGCGCAAGGGCCGTATGTCGAGGAACGTTGGCGCGGCGTGGCAACCGCCTGTGCGTTCGCCGGGGATCCGAAGGGGCAGGCGAGTTGGCTGCCGGCCATGGCGGCGGCATTCTCGAGCGACCTCCAGGATGGCGCGAAAGAGGCGCTGCGGCTCTGGCGCTCATTCGGAGGAGAGCCGCCGGAACGCGTGCGCGTCGCCGTTGCGGCCTTGACTCCGCGGGAGTGCGAATCCCGTTTGGAGGAATGGGATCCGTGATCGGCCTGTTCGTTCCGGACCGCGACAGAGAGGTCTCTTCAGCACTCTCGGGACCTCGTCTCTCGCACTCAGATCACCAATCTGCTGAACAACATGGCGGCAGAGCGATCGAGACGCCGCACCATCACTGAGTGGGTGTAGGTGGATCCCTCCAGGTCCAACAGTTCAAAGGGCGAGGTGGGCCCAGCGTGGCCAACGCGGCGACGTAGGCCCCCGATGGCGGCGGCAGCGGCACGACCCAGCAGGGGGTGTCCTGGACGATGACCTGTTCTCCCCCTGCGCCGGGGTGGAGCCCCAGCGCGAAGGCGTCCATGGGCTGTGACAGGCCCAGGCCGATCGATTTTACAACTGCTTCCTTTCGAGTCCAGTAGCTGAAGAAGGCCGCGTCGAGTCCGGCGGCGGGTAGCGAACACAGAGCGTCATGCTCCTGCGGGGCAAAGAATCGCTTCCCGATGTCAAGGGCGTTCGGGAACTGCCGAACGCGCTCCAGGTCGATGCCGATGTCGCCATCCAACTGCAGCGTCAGCACCGCCAGCTCTCCGGATCGGGCCAGGTTGAAATTGAGGTGCTCTTGGCCGCCTCGATCCTGCAAGGCGGGCTTGCCGTGCGAGCCGTAGACGAACGCTAGTTCATGCGCGTCCAGGTCGAGGTAGCGGCCGAGGATCGTCCTCAGCATCGCACGGCCGACCTGGTAGCGCACGCGATCCCCTGCTTGCAGGTACCCAGCGGCACGCTCTGCTTCGTCTCGGGAGAGCAGGTTCTTGAGCTCGGCCAGGCGAGCGGCCGGCGCGTGCAGCGGAAAGGCGAAGACGTGAATCTCTCCGGCCCTCAGGTTCGGGAGTCGGGCTGGAGCGCTCCACAGAGCCGACACGGCGCCAGGCTCAGTCACGCGGGATGCATCCATCGGCGACGGCTACGGGGCGTCTGAGAACCTCCTCTCGATGAGGTAGAACAGGCTATAGCCGGCCACCCGGCGGTGATGGAGTGTGCCGTCATCGCCTTGTGAGTTCCGGTCCCGCTCCGGCGGAGCGAAGCTGGCCCTTGTACTATCACGTGTCATGCTCAACGTCGGGCTCGTCGGTTTCGCTGGCAAGGTATTGCACGCACCCGACAATCGCGCGGTGGAGGGGCTCCGCCTAACGACCATCGTTCAGCGCAGTGGCGCACCAGACCCTCGCTATCCCTATCTCGATTTCCCCAGCACGGTCGATGAACTGCGCCCCCGTGTCATGGACCTCGTCGTGATTGCCACACCCAATACGTCCCATCATCCGATTGCGACGCGATGCCTCCTCGCGGGAGACCACGTGGTTATCGATAAGCCATTCACCACAACGTGGCGGAGGCCACAGACCTCGGAGCGCCCCGCGAGCTCGTTGGGCGAGCGGACGGGCGCCTGGCCGGAGACGTACGCGGCGCGGCGATTTCGGACGCGGCGAATGCGGTGGCGAGCACCACAATGGTGAGCGACGCGCGGGAGTGTTGAGCGACGCTACACCTGTCACGTTCGATCTCACGGTGGAGGGGTCGGCGGTCACGCCGGCGGCGCAGCGGATGCACTCGTCGTCCTGAGCGGCCTGGTTTGGAAAGTCGCGCATGCGACGCCATCGCGTAAGGCCCCCAAAGTGCCGCTGGAGCCGGTGTCGAATTCGCCCACCCTCATTCGACGTGTGTATGGAACGGGCTCCAGGCGCGGTCGATTTCCTCCGATGATCCACCGCCGAGCTAACACACAAGAGGAGACACGATGATGAGGGCCGATTCGACAGGTTGGCCATCCTGCCGGGTCTGACGCACTACACCATCTTCAGCGCTCCCGCCCTGGCGACCACGGTGACCCCGTTCATCGACGAACCAGCTCCGAAGAACGAGTAAGCCCTATTACTTCCTTCGGTCGCCGCCTGGACGACCAACGCCCTGCCAGCGAACTGAGTGGCAGGGGCGTTTCGTCAGGTAGATTCCGCCACGTGCTCCTGCCGACCCTCTGGACCCGTCTGATCCTTGTGCTGCGCGGCCGGCGTCGCGCTGCGCCGACCGCGCAGTTGCCCAGATGGTCACAGGTACGCCGCCGCCGGCGCGCCCACATCCGGCGGGTGGCAGCGCTGGTCGAGGAGTGGGCCGAGGCAATGGGCGTATCTCCGCGTGAGCGCGGCCGTTGGCTGACCGCGGTGTGGCTGCATGATGCGCTCCGCGATGCGCGGCCATCCAGCGGAATCAGTCATGGCGCCGCGGCCGCCGATCGCGCGGCCCGGACGGCGTAGTCGACCGCGGCGTGCTCGATGCGGTCCGCCGCAAGAGCAGCTGCGCTCCGGCCGGTCGATCGATCCGCTCACACTGGAATTCTGGAACTCGCTCGCCGCGCGCTGAAGCGCTCGCACGGCTAGCGCCGGTCCCCTTTACGCCTGAGTCCGCGGATCC